>JAQIBS010000074.1 GCA_027858965.1 Kiritimatiellia bacterium | reverse complement strand
ACAGGCAGTTGTTGGTGAACCGATCCCATACGCGCAGATGGTTAAAGGCGTTCGGGGCCGCAAGAAGAAGGGTTGACCACCATATGTGGCACCAACTTGAGCTAAGGGCATACCCCATTCAGCACAACATACTTTCGCCTCCCCTTGGCTCCGGCCGGCGCATTGGGCTTTGATGAAAATATCAGGACATGACGCTGCAGGTCGTTACTGACAACCCCGACGAGCGATTCACTCCAGACATGAAACATACGGACTTCGGCATTACGGACATCCAGGGTTTCAGGAAGGTCCTTTGGATCGTAAGGCATCTTCAGGTATTCATCCAGAGTCGGTTTGTTCTCCCAATGCCCCAGCAGGGCGGGAAGATGCTGCCCTTTCCATGTCCCCAGATTTTCAAATGCATTTGTTGCGGGAAAACAGGCCCGCTCGCCCAGGCGTCCTGCAACATAGAGCGCATGGAAATCCCACTTTCCCTCTTTAACTCCCGGCAGATCCGCACTCCAGAGATTCTTATCCAGCTTTTTCCAATTGCTGACCCTTTTGCCACCATACAGCACCACTTTATTTTTTTCAGAGCCCTCAATGGTCAACTTGCTGTCCTGCTCAGTCAGGTCAAGTGTTTTTGAAAGATAGTACTCACCCGGCAAAGCAACAATCCGACGCTCTTTACCTACAAACTTACGAGCGGTATCACGCGCAGCTTCAAACGAAGCAAAGGGCTTGTCCTTTGAGCCGGCGTTGGCATCATTCCCATTAGGTGCCACATAAAAAAAACCGAAGTTGCCGACACATCCGGTGTTTTTGAATTATCAGCCTGTACACAGCATACAGATGCGCAAATCAATATAGTTAATCCCCAAAACTTCTTCATACTCATCCCCCTTTGTCCTATTATCATTCATTTTCGTGTTTTTAGTGCACGTTTTTTATCTCTCACAGAGGCACCGAGTTCACAGAGAAATATAGTTTCAGGGTTTTGCTCTCTGTGTTCTCCGCGACTCTGTGAGAGACAATTCTTGAAACCGTCATATACGTAAAATCCTGTTAATCCTGCCGTGCCACAGCGTAGCCCCGCAACGTAGGGCAAAGACGGGGCAAATATTTGGTTGCGGCTATTCTGCGCTACCTCTCAAACTCGCGCACTCGCGCATTTCAGAATTCGCGCACTAACTTACTTACTTCGGTTCAATTGAAAGCGTGAACTCCTTAACTTTGGATATAGAATACATTTGCGCCGTCAAATCTGCAATCTTCTTTTCCAGTTCAGGCAGCTGATCGCGCTTCTGTCGATAGATATCAACCGCCTGCTTGCGTCCTTCATAGGCATGAGCGGGCGGTTTTTTGCATCGTTCCAGCCAGGCATCAAGAGCCTTATCAATTGAAGCAAGATCATTAAGGTCAGCCTTCTCCTGCTTGGCAATCATTTTGCATGCAGCAATTTTCCGTAACGGCATTGTATTTCCATGAAAGGCCTCCATCAAAGGAATCAGCTTCTGCGCCTGAAGCTGATTCGGAGTTGCGAGTGAAGCAATATTCACCCCCTTGGCAAGCTGAGCTGCAGTAAAGGATGCAATCTCCCGCCCATCGGCTTTCAATGTGTACTCGCCCTGAGGAAGACCGACAACCTTGACCATTTCACGATTCACTACATCCGGCAGCGTTGAACAAGCAGCCAGTTCACAATAACTTTTGTCGGCCGGGAAAGGAATAGTCCGGGGCGAATATCTGAAACTGATTCGTTCCTTGCTGCATGTCAGATCTTTGACAGTGGCGTTCACAGCCAACGCTTTTCCATCCGCAATTGTTAAGAAGGGAACATTATCAAAAGCACCGAAGGCCTTAAGCAGCTCCAATGCGATGATCAGATGACCGGTGCGACTGGGATGCAGACGGTCAGGACCACAAAGACCCATCGTCGGATTTGCTTTGACAATTTTGGTCATCGGGGTAAAGAAATCTATAAATTCAATCCCCTTTTTACGGGCAAGCTCCTGATATCTGGCATTCAGTATTTTCTTGCCGGTATCATTATAGTATTTCAGGTTTTACCTGGAATTGTACCGTAGGAATCGTAGGTGGATAGAGAAAGAAGAACCGGCTCCGCACCGTTTTTTCTGATCACATCCAGAGCCGTATCCATCGCAGCGACCGTACTGTCCATGTTCCGTTGTTTCTGCGGGGTCATCTCCTCCTGCCTATAAAGATTGTAACCGAGACTGTTATCCCCTATTGAAATACAAACCCGTTGCGGGTTAAAACGAAAAACATCAAAATCCAGACGCAACATGGCGCGTCTCATTGAGTCTCCCCCGACACCGGCATTTATCATAGAAAATTTCTGTTCCGGCATCCTGCAGGCAAAACCAAGTTGCACATTAAGGAACATACCAGCCGAAATCACAAATACTGGCTCCAAGAAAAACAACATTTCTCTCTGGTTTCCAGTTATCAATCTGAGATGCCCGCAGTGAAGAGAAACTCCACACTGAAAGCATTAAAAAAATTATTATCTTTTTCATATTTGTCTTTTTTTCTGTACGTTTTTTATCTCTCACATAGCTGGCTTAACCAGAGTTCACAGAGTAATATCTTTAGTGGTTTTCTCTCCGTGTTCTCTGCGACTCTGTGAGAGATAATTCTTGGAGCAGTAATATCCTGTAATCCTGCCGTGCCACGGCGTAGACGCAGAGCGCGAAGACGGATGGCTATCAAATTATTGCGCAAAGAGCCGTACAACAACTACGCCATGAGAGGGAACCGTTGCCTTAAAGCTATCTTCAAAAACTCCAAGATCCTTCTGCCTCCACAGATCACGTACACGCTGCTTACCTTTAACTCCTGCTTCCGCCCACTTAATGCTGACATCAGAGCCGACTTCACCTGGATTAAAGAGACCGATAGCAACAGATCCATCTTCCATCTTTTTAATAAGCGCCTCGCCACCGGCAACATCGATATCAGTGGCCTGCAAGCCCAAAGCATCCTGATTAACATCCAACATTTCATCATTAGTCAACAGACTCAGGGTAAAGTCATCAAGTTTATCCAGAGGAGCACCGATGATAATAGGGGCAGCCCACAGACACCAGAGACTCATATGTGAATACTGCTCATCCGGAGTCAGCCGAGTAGGACGCAGCGGTTTGTTGTCCCATCCACCCAGCATGCCGACACGCAGCGGACAGGGCATATTCCAATGCCCCGGCACATTAAACTTCTGCCACTCTTTGTGAGCAATCCACAGATCACGGACACCAAGCGCCCAGCGCTGTTTCCCCTTATCAAGCTGTGTCTTGCTCCATACATCCACGAGGTCGCCATCAGTGCGGGTCATATTACCGATCTGCGTATAGATGTCACCTTTTGCCAGCGGTGCTGTGTTGGAAAGCTCCAGAACTATATCACGGTCAGTCGCCAGCAAAGCCAGTTTGATTTTCATCGCAAGATCAACATAATCCCGGATGCTCCAGTCATATTTAAAATAGTCGACTCCCCAGGCACCGCACTGCAGGGCATCGTTAATCTCAAAACGATACGGAGCGTGTGTCCAACCCTTCTTTCCTCCGGGTGGCAGCTTGGCCCATGTTCCATCAGGATCATCGCTGGAACCACCGCAGAAACCGGCGTAGCTGGTACGCCAGGGAGTTGAATAAAGTCCCAACTTCAGACCCATTTTATGCAGGTCATCACAGAGCTTTTTCATGTCGCCAAATTTTTCATTGGGCTGAATAGCGTTGTACTTCCCACCACGAATCCCCTGCCATCCGTCATCGATATTGACATAGCTGTAACCATGATCTCGCAGCTTAAGAGCCATAGCCTGAGCTGAAGCGCGCACCCCTGCTTCACTGACATTCGGGCCGAGTCCGCCCCAGGTATTACAGCCCATCGGCGGGGTCAGAGAGAAATCATTACCCACAATCAACTTCAAATCACGCTCAGCGCTGCCTGCCTTGTTTGTGGCCTGCAACGTAATGATATGTGTTCCGGGTATTGCCAGTCTACCGGTAATGAGACCCCGCTTTTTATCAAATTTCACTCCCTTGGGAAGACCCTTGGCAGAAAATTTCATCGGCCGTTCACCCGCCACAGCCAAGGTATATAGAATAGGGCTGTCAGGACGCACCCCGAAAACCTTTGCGCCATTAAAACGCGGCTCTGCTTTATGCGCAGGTGTTACAATCAGCGGAGTCAGATCCGGAAACGATGAGGCCTCCTGAGCGATCACCTGCGCTGCCCCTCCAACGGCGACCGCAAGCAGAACCAATCCTATCCCGAAACCCTTATACTCTTTTCTCATTTTTTTTCCTTTTTTTAAACTCTTCACCGAAGGGCAAGATCCCGCTTAGCGGGATCGGTTAAATAATCTTAATTCAGCAGTATACATGTTCCCAGCGGCGGCGCGGCATGCAGGAACGCGTCCGGGGAGAGGACTCTTCCGGTCAGGCGAATCTCATCAATCCCGCCATCAAAGTAATACGATCCGGAGGTCCCGACCACAAAGTCGTAGCTATTGTAAACAAGCGGTCCGGATGTCGTCCGCGTCCCAACCGACTCATAGTCAACATAGATTGTCGCCCTCCGCGTTGCATGGGCATAGGTCAGCGCCACATGATGCCACTTCCCGTCCGCAAGATTGCCGCCCGTTGCAGGCAGTGTCTGATTGAACCCGGTATCAGAGCCAGAGATATTGGTGTCCAAACGGCCCAGCAGAAAGATGCCGGTGGAATTTGTCGTGACGGATAGTGCCCAGGTAGGTCCGCCGTCTCGTTCTTTGCGAAATATCCCGCCCCAATTGGCAGGGTTATCAGCCTTCACAAAAGCTTCGACTGTAAGGTTAGTCGGCGGCGGGATGAGCAACGGCCAGGGAACGGTGACTTTAGCACCCACATTTTTAGCGATCCCATCTAACTGGAGCGCTGACCTGTTCTGATGGATAAAGGCCCCGCTGCTTCCATCCTTGATCCGGTACATTCCGTCGTCGGCCCGGTCGCTGATGTAAGCGGGCTGAATGCTGCCGGTTCCCGATCTGGACGCCACTCCGGTCATGTAAGCCGCGTTCACCCGACTCGTTATCGTGCTGGCGGCAACCCCTGTGATATCGCTGTCTAAATCCCAATATCCCAACGTCCCCGAAGGATCGATGGGTTCGACCATTAAGAACTGGTCCTCATTCAATGCAGCATCGCTGATCCGCACTTCATCAATCCATCCGTCAAACGTACCGCTTGAGGTATTATGTCCGATCAGGAGATCAGAGCTGTCGTAATCGAGAGGGGGTGTCGCAAGCGTCCGATTGACCTTCTGCTTGTAGTCCACATACATCAGCACGTTGCTGCTGACGCTGTTATAGACTAACGCGACATGATGCCAGTTTCCATCACTCAGCCCCGTATTCGCAGTTTCGGTAGAAATCGCGTTGGCACCGGCGGCGGTGTCGATCCGTAAACCCAACTCGCCCCCGGAGGTCAGATACAGACCCCAGCTGGCCCCCGAGCCGCTCCGCAGCTTCCTGACGATTGCTGAATACTGGACCACCGTCCGGACTTTGACAAAGGCCTCCACCGTCACATTGGAGGGATGAAGCGTCACAGGATCATCGGTGACACGAACCAACCCGCCCGAGGTTCCGTTCCCGGTAAACAGAAGAGAGGTGCGGTTGTCCGCATTATACAGCGGGCCTCCCACGCCGTTCCAGACATTCGATCCCGGAACATCGTCGGCAAAAGCCGGCAGCGTCCCACCCGAATAAATATCCGCCACGCCGGTCAGCGTTCCCGGTGCCACGCTGTTCGTCAGTTCGTCGGCTGGCTGATCGGCACTCCCTTCAAACGGCCACCAGGCAATGGTTCCGGCAAAAACACACTGATTAACCATCAGCAGAAAACCCGCCAATGAAACAACTCTGATTTTTATACTCATCTTTAACTCCTTATACTTTATACTCACTTTCAAACCACACTCAACTTCCTGTTAGTTCAAACGCCTTTGCATCGGCAATTACCAGGGGATAATCGGTCAACGGCAAACCGGAGAATGACCAGCTATCCGCCTGACGAACACCATCCAGCTTAAAACCCTTACCACTCAGCGTGTCAATCAGCACGGGATTGTCAAGCAGGATGCCGTTCTTAAGACATATTATAACATCGATAGATTGCGGTGGCGAGTCCAGATGAACATTCACCGGACGCCAGTACGCACACAAGGGCAGAGAGCGGCGCGTGAAGATGGCCTGATCGATCACATTCGCAGCACCCACACCCGCCGCACTCCCCCCACTGAACGACAGCGTAGCGCTGTCGCTCGGCTGAGTCTGTGCATCAAATAGCGAACACAGGTTCTGATAAGCAAAATATGATGGTTTGGGGGTGTAATCATCCATACGCAACAGCCCGAAATAGGCACCGCTCTTACCTTCAGGATAACCAACTAGCCGGTACCCGGCCTGATCGCACATGTGATACCAGGAGACCATCTCCAGCTTCAGCCGCAGATCGTTTATGATGCGCCGCAGCAACCAGCGGGCCTGGCGGTCCTCGGTCCATTTGTGCCGGCTCAACGCACCTGTGCTGGTCGCCGTTGATGGACACCCGCACTCCCCCTGCCACAGCACTGGTGTCGGCTTGTATTGAGCCAGCAGATCGCGCCAGAGGGCTACGGATTCGGCATATTTGCGCTCGGGTATCAATGCATACGGATGATATGTGATCTTGTCCACATGCTTAGCCAAACCGAGTTCGAGACTCTCCTTTAGAAACTCTGTCGGAAAACCACCGAAACAACCGCCGGCCAGAATACAATCCGACAATTCCGCCCGCAGAGTCATAGAGGTGCGCCGGATGAAGGCGACATACCCTTCTGGTGTCGGCTTGCCGGGACGCCAGAACGGCATGATGTTCGGTTCATTCCAAATCTCGTAGTGCTGAACACGTCCCTTGTAATGCCGGGCCAGAGCACGCACAAAGTTAACCCATCCCTGCCGGGCCTCATCACTGTTCTCAGGTATCCAACCGACCGCGGTTGATTCCGGGGCTTCGGGTGTGTAAAGTTTGTTCCCATACCCCACGTTAAACCAGGGTTGTACACCGATCCTGATCAGGGAGTCCACCACCTCATCCAGCCACGCGAAGTCATACTCTCCTTTGACGGTCTCACACCGGCACCAACCGGTCTGCACCCGGGCCCATTTGACCCCGAGTCTGGAGAGCGCGTCATATGTCCGCCCAGGCAGGAACATCTTGCGGTCAAGTGTTTCGAATCCCACCCCCAGCGGGGAGGCTGCGATCTCTGTTCCCATCCGCGGCTTGACTTTACCGATTGAGTTCCGGTCGAGGAATGAAACCCCCGTTTGCGCACGGGCGCTCCCTATGCCGCAAAGCAATCCGGTATACCCCGTAGCCTTCAATGCGCCTGACAAAAAATGCCGTCTGTTAATCATACAATCTGCTCCTGTAATTCAGCTGCCTGTTAGCCGCTTATGCGGCTAGATAAAACAATAAATTGTTCTTTCCTAAAAGTTGTTTATTAGCTCTATAACCGACCTCTAGCTAATGCGGACTCCGCCCGCAACCCCTAAGAGATTCGCGTGTACGAGTATGTGTACGAGTATGTGGGTAGCAACACTCGACCAATGCTCTTTCATCCGTACTCTTACACTTACTCGTACACTCCTCTCCCTCCTGACTTGTCATCACTAACATTCAAAACTCAAATTATCCGCTATATACTCACTCTACGATCTCTGCACCTCTGCGAGGAATATTTACGCAGTTGGAGGCACAGCCGACCTACGCGCCTGGCGCGAACCTAGGCCCTTCACCGAAGGGCAAGACAAACATGAATTTCCTTAAAACATGTTGTCGGTGGTAGGTCGAGCGCTACGAGCTCGACCAGAAAATTATTGCTGCTTGGGATCGGGCTTCCCGCAGGCGCGGGACCCGACCTACTTTGCTACGGTTCTTCTTATAATCAATGACAACCGTCCGCCTATTCCGCCAGCATCGCCTTGGCCCAGATCATTGCAGGACGTGCTTCAATTACCTGGCCGAACAACTCCTTGGCTTCGGCGGGTTTTCCTTCCGCCAACGCGACCAGACCGCGCAGATAGAGAGCCTCGATTTTCCGATGCCCGGCGCGCTCGACGGGCGTATTCTCGCCGCCAAACTTAGCGTAAGCGTCGATCACCTGGGGTTGCGGCTCCTCGAGCGTAGCGATTGCCTTCCTGATCTCATCAAGCTGCGCGGAGACCTCGCCTGTCTTCCCCAGCTCGGTGAGCGCGCGAATGCGATAGTAGTTCATCTCGCCAGGCTTCACCCAGCCCTTGAGCGCGTTCTCGAGTTCAGCCTTGCAGCCAGCTTGGTCGCCCTGTTGCTTGCGACACTGCGCCAGGTAGTAACGCACCTTCGGCTCCATTCCTGCGTCTCCCGGACGTCCCGCCTGCAGGTTATCGGGATACGTGAGGGCCATCTCAAAGTCTTTCTGCGCGGCACCAAAATCCTTCGCGGCCATCCTGTTCAGGCCGCGCAGCAACAGCGCGTCCACGAATGGGGAGAGGAGACCTTCACCGCCCTCCCACACGTGGAAGCGGCGGGTGGTCAAGATCTTGAGCGACTCGTCGTAATTTTCCGCCTCATTGAAGAGGTACGCCAAGCGCAGCATGCAAGCGTCATACTTCTCCGCCGTTGCGCGGTAGGTCTTCATCGTGGCGAGTCGTTCCGCCGTGCCGACGCCGAGCCTCTCAGCAAGCTTGGTCATCTCCTCAAGGGTGCGAAAATTACCAGGATCCGCAACAAGGGCGCGCTTGTAGTAGTCGTACGCCTCTCGCGAAGGCACGCCCGACGGCAGGCCCGTGTTTGTGAAGTACGAGCCGGGATGCGCAAGGCCGAAACCGATATTACGAAGCGCGAGGGCATGCTTCGAATTCAGCTTCACCGCCTTCTTCCAACTGGCGAGTGCCGCCGCCTTGAGATCCCAGTTCCACTCCACATTGCCGAGGTAATACCACGTATTGGCTAACCCGGGACTAAGCCTAACGGCATGCTTCAGCACCGCGTACTCCTCGTGACGGTTAGGGAAACAATAATCCGTGGACTGCTCGGCAGCCGCTGCGTAAAGCTTTTTCGCCCCGTCCACATCTCCCTTCATCTCGGTTGCATAACCGCCGAAATAGGCGAAAAGCGGGTTCTTGTAAGAATCACACGCAGCCACGGTGTCCTTCAGTAGAACCTCGCCCTCCGTCGCGTAAGGCTTTTCGTTCGCGGCTATGGCATCCGCCTGGCGGCAGAGCTCGACCACTTCGGTCCACGCGCCGATGCCCCAATAGTCACACACGGTTTCGAGCAGTTGCTGCGCCTTGAGACCACGGTTCCGTCCCGCATTCACCACGGCATTCTTACCGCCGTTCTTGAGGAACGCCTGCTCGGCGATACCCCAGGAATCGAGCGCATCGCAGGCTTCCGCCGTACGAAGGGAATTAGACGCGGTCTTCAGATGGCCGAGTTTACGGAGAATGTACGCTTTGAGTACATGAAGTTTTGCCGATTTCGCGTCGCGATCAAGCGCATCGTCCACGCGGTCGAGGGCCTCGTTCCAATCACCCTTCAAACAGGCGAGTCGGGCGAGTTCAACGTAAGCAGGGCGGGCAAGCGTCGCACGCCATGTGACGCGCCAAAAAAGGTCTTCTGCCTCCTTCAGCTTGGCAGCTGCCTCGCCCGGGTCTGATGCGAGGCGAGCCTGCTCCTCAAGGACAAGTGCCAGCATGTATTCGGGCTCGGCATCTTTGGCACGGGTATAATTACGAGTGACACGGGCCACGGCGGAGCGCAGGCACTTTTCGGCTTTCGCGTATTCGCCGTTCTTCGCGAGGCGGATACCCAAAGCGACATTCGCTGCCGAATAGGAAGGATCAAGCTTGAGAGCCTGTTCATAATACGGCACAGGATCGATGAGACCGTTGTGGAACTGGTCAAGTCGCAGACCGGTCAGATAGAGTTCCTCGACGCTCGTGTAATCCACAGGCGGCTTCGGGTTCACCACCTTGGTCGGCAACGGGTCGTGGGGATCCTCCGGCACGGGCGTGTAGGCAAGAATGATCTTGCCATCCTTGTCAAGCAAACAGCCGGTCAGCGCCTGGTTCTTGATATCTGCCGACACCTTGATCGTCTTACACCAGGGTGTATCCGGATCAATTGCAACTTTATTTTCCGTAAAGACGGGTTTACCGTTTTCGATCAGTTTCACCGTGCACCCCTTCAGGACACGTGTGGAGTGAAATCCGAGCAAGACCTCGTCCTTTTTCTCCTGCCGTTCAAGGTTCACGGCCCCGTCGATCGTGACATTCTTCACGCCACCAATTCCTTTGACCGGGAACCAGTACTGCTTAACAGTGCGCGTCTCATAGGGGTCGATCCAACTGTAATCCGGTTGGTTGTCACTCCAACACCCCACCATGAGCTCGAGGTACGGGCCGTCCGTATCCGTCAACACGCTGTCCCATACGTGTGCCTCGGGGAAATTTCCCCAAAGAAAGAACTTCTTTCCCACAGTGATGTGGCGGTTGGAGACGTGCGCCGTACCGGCGTTCTTCTTGTGGTCGTAACCGGCGATCCAGGCGTTCTCCGGGTCCATCGCAAAGATGGAACGCGACTCAGCGGTAAAATTCTTCCACCAGGAAAGGTCGATGTCACCATCCACATCTTCGGCATATTTGGACCGCTGGGACGGAATCCACGAATGGTCCACTCTCTTCGGGCCGATCGGAAAGGAGGTCCAGAAGTTCTTGTGGTGGTCGAAGCCGAGGTGGCAGGATGGAGGGAAGAGAACCTGATAGTTTTCATCACAGTTGACGGAAACATTGGCCCAATAGATCATAGACTCGATATAGGGGCCTCGGTTCATGAACTTGTTCTCAGCTTGCAGGACGGCACGATCCGGCAGCAGCGAGAGGCCGATAGTCCATTTGAGACGGCGACGGAGTTCAGTCTCGCCGATCCAGATCGTTTTGGAACCGTCCTTATTGGACGCAAGCTTCCAGTCAATCGGCATTGCGCTCGTCGCGCGGTGGTGGTGCGGAAAGTTCCATTCAACGCCGCCGGAAATCCAGGCGCCAAGCATGCCGATAAGCGCAGGCTTAATGACATGCTGCCGGTAGAAGGTCTCGAAGCCGGTCTGTTTATCCGTAAAGTTAAGCAGGTGACCACCGTGCTCCGGCAGGAGACCCATCTGCAGCCAATCGTTCTCGAGAGTGAGGTATTTGTAGATTTCATCCTTCTTCACGTCGTGCAACACATCCTGCATGGGGTATGGATACACCCGTCCCTGAGCGCCCTGATAGACACGACCGGTATAAAACACCGGCGTTTTGTCATACCCTCCCGGCAGGTAAGTCGGAATGGTTACCGTTGTTTCCTCCACTGAAACCTTTGCAGCCCCGGAGAGGGCAATCAAACATAATCCAACGACTGTAACAAACCATCTGAACAATCTCATAACGCTACTCTTTCCTTAATAAGTTTCCCATCTAAGAGTAGAGTACGATAGTCTATCTATAAAACACAATGCAGTTTTACGCAAAATAAACCGAACATTTTGCGCAGAGGTGTTTTGGGTTGAAGAGGTTGAAATAGTTAAAGCCGTTGAAGGGGTTGGATAAGAATACGAATGGGCCACTTCGGCATGCACATATGCGTCAATCCTGTTAGTGGGAGACTGGAAAACTTGAGCGGAAAATATAAAACGCTTGTTTCGTATGATAATTGTATATTCCGCCGAAGGCTTTGGAGGAATAGCCAATCTGCTGCAATCTGGTGTTTATTTGAGTTCTGATTGAAGTTCAGGTGGAGATGTGCCGAGCTGGTGCTCGGCGTTCCCAGGTTTTCCACCCTACTTTTTCAGAAATGAACAGATTGCTTCGGCAATGCCGTTACCGAAGCGACGAGCATTCGATTGATTCACAACGGTGCCGTTGGATCTTGCATAGGGAATCTCGAAAGAGGTTGCAAACCGGGCGCATCCCTCGGTTGAGGCCCATTTTCGATAGCCCATACCCTGCGAGTAGTTGCCGCCTGTATTCCAAGCTTTTCCGAAGGGCATGTCGTCAGACTGACTGTAGGCCAGCGTGTTGGCTGTCACCTTTTCCAGGAAGCGACCGAACCGCTGTTGCGCGGCCCATTGTTCAGGGGACTCAGCGCCCACCTGATAAACCCATTCATCGTTCTCCCCCCTGATCCGCGGGCAATGGATATCCATCGCTATTTCAAGTTTGCCTTTTCCCCAGGCAGGAATTTGCGAACGAATCGCGGCGGTCTCGACATGTGCACTTTTTCCATCGTAATCGCTTTCAAGATACTGGCAGCAGGTGCCATCCATCCGCAAGAGGCCTTTCCTTACGCGTTTAAGAGCGGAGCGGATTTCATCTGTGTCGGGATGTACGATTTTCAGGTTGTTGATAACATCAATCTGGTCAACTCAGTCCTGGACGGACCAATTGAACGCACACGCCCATGGCGGGCCTAGCAGGCTGTCGGACTTCTGGACATCGACTGCCAGAATGAGATGGAGCTTATCTTACTCGGAGAAATCGCTGAATTTCTGAAGTTGCACCTTTTTTCCGCCGTAGAGAGGAAAAGGTGCCGTATCAACCGGATATCCACTATGATACGTAATACGTGCTGTCATCCGGTTGTCCGGATCATAGACGCCATACTTCAACCTGTAAGCTTCAGGCTCACCTGACCCTGGTTCAAAGTCTATGTCGTCGATCCTGAAGAAGATGTTTGTTGAAGCCTTCAAACCAAAGGTGTTTTGCCGCAGCGCCGACACTATAATTTTATTATGTGATGCCGCCACATAACTGATGTGTGATAAATGCGAAGAATCGTGGAAGACAATCCCCTCCTCGCAATTATGGACATGCAGATAATCTGCCCAGACACGCTCGCCGAACACGAACCCGTACTTAAATCCCTGAACACCGACACTGCGGAAAACCTGATGATCGTTCTGGTCGGCTGACGCAATCAGTCCGGCGCAATAGCATGGATTGGCTGCCAGCGCTTTCTTTTGGGAATAGCTGCCGATATTATCAGTCAGTCCAAAATAGCAGTGTTCGACAATCAGTCGGCTGGTATCTTTAAAATTAGCCGCTGAAGATGTGGGATACATAAGTTCCTTATTCAATTTAACCCGGAACTCCAGATTGCGGACCGTCAGATTTCTGAGACCGAAAGCAAAGTCCGAGCCGCCCAGCACAGAGATTAATGCCCACGGACGATCATTGCACGCGTTCGTATTAGCCGGCGCATCCCAGTCTGAGAAGATTACACAATTGTCAATCGCCATCGGAAATTCAGTGGAAGGAAACCGTTTATTCCTGCTACCTCTCACTTGATAGCTGTTCAACTGACGAACCGGCATCTCACCCTGCAAGCAGATATTCCTCAAACGTAACGCATCCGATTTTTCCGAGGGGATATACAACTGCGACTTACACGGTTTGCCATCAATACTCTCCTGAGCAGGCCTGGCAATCCGGTAGCCTTTGGGAGAGAAGGGAATATACACCGTTCCGCCGCCCTGATCATAAACATGCTGAATGGCGGCTTGAATGGCTTCGGTATCGTCTGTCACCCCATCCCCTTTCGCGCCAAACTCAACAATACTGGTATAGGAGCCGGTGACACCCGCTTTCATGTCACAAAGCCCGTGAGAGACAATGCCTAGAATGCAGATGCCAATGGCGAGCAAGTGATGCTGCCTCAATAAATTCAATACGCTCATTTCTTTAATATACCACAATCACAGTGCCTTGCGGCGGTCTCTCTCGAAGTAGCTCAGCATTGAAGATCCAGTCAGTTACTATGGGCACACCATTATTTGCATTGGCGCTTAAATCATACGCGCGTTGCCCCTCACCCTCGTCCAAAGGCCAGTAACCGATCAGACCGGGTTCCTCTCCCGTCAAACGATACCTGCTGTCTTTCTGGATCTCTTCTGCTGTACGTGCCCGATCCCACATGCGAACCTCAGCCATGGCACCCTCATAAAACATGCTCCATATAGTACCAGCATAACGTGCACCCAGCCCAAAAGGAATATATACCGTATATAGGCTGCCCAGTGCACCTGAGGTTTCGTCAGACAACTCACCGTCAATGTAAAGACGTGTCATATTACCCTCACGTACGCCTGCCACCTGATGCCATTTTCCGTCGTATGGATATGCTGCACTGGCAACAACATAATTGACGGTATCGCGCGTCTGGAAAGAGATATTTCCGTTATTATGAAGATAGAGCCCAAAACCACCTACAGCCAGCCCAAGATATCCACGTCCGGCAAGCGCCTCATATGTGCCTGGAGCCGGCACTCCGACAGGCTTAATCCACACAGACAAGGTCAGATTGGTCAACCCTGGATAGAGGTTGGGAGCCATTTCAACATGTGCGGTTGCAGCCGAAAAATCAAGAGCCGGCTCAAGAGGCGCATAAAGGATCGATCCACCTGATCGACGCAAGGCCACATTTTCAGAGGTATTCGTAAACCAGGCATGACAAGCGGAAAAACCACCTGCTTCCTCGACAACAAGATCCTGTACCCCGGGAGAGGTAAGCGTCGACACCCAACCACCGGGATCAATTTCAGATGTATCACCGGAGAGCTGAATCTGATAGACATTATATCCATCCGGCAACGGAAAACCGGCAACAGCCACCTTGTTGGAATCGGTCAGACGTGTATTGCCTGAGTCCAGATCGGCCAGTGTAAATGGCCAGAACCCCTGCCGCATAGGATCACGTGATGCGGGTAACTCGACAGAAACCGCGGCATCGGCGACCCAGAGAGGCGAATTACCCGTTGTTCCATCGTTGCCGGCATCAGTGCGATCAACCACGGTTGTTCCCTCCCCGTCTGTCAACGTCCAGTAACCTAACAGGCCATTCTCAACTCCTGAGAGGCATTGAAACATCTCTGTCTCGATCTGCGTCACACTCCGCGCATAATCCCAGAGATGCGCCTCGGCAATCTGTCCGTCAAAATAGTAGGCTAGAGATGACCCGCCGTCACGTGCCCCCAGAACAAAGGAATATCCGGCCTTATAGAGGCTGGCCAATGTACCGGTCGCCGAATCAGCCAGTTCACCATCAAGATACAGGCGGGTGGTGGTACCCGAACGCACGCCGACAAGATGATGCCACGCATTATCATCATAGGGATATGGCGTCTTGGCTGTAACAGCGGTGTCGTCATCCCTCGTCTGGAAGCACACATCACCATCTGAATCCAGATAGAAACCGAACCCGCGGGCGGAGGAGGAGAGGAATCCCCGACCGGCAATGGCATTATAGGTTCCGGATCTCGGCTTTACACACGTCCTGATCCAGACCGAAAGGGTGAGATTCACCAACCCGGGAAAGATGTCTTCAGGCATCACCACATGTTGTGATTTCAAAATGTTCAGATCCAGAGCCGCTTCAACAGACAGATAGCTAATCGTTGCTCCCGAACGCCGTAATGACACACTCGTTACCGAATTTGTAAACCAGGCATAGAGCGGGGCACGACCGGCAGAGACCGTAAGATCGACTTCGGGAGGAACGTCATTTGTCAAAACCCATTCACCGGGATCAATGGAGGAGGCATTTTCCGAAGAGGTGATCTGGAAACGATCATATCCCTCAGGAACAGGGAACTCCGCCAGAGTCACCTTATTAGAATCCGTAAGACGTATATCGCCTGTTTCAATATCAGCCAGCGTAAACGGCCAGTACCCCTGATCTCCCACTGAGACAGGAAGCATTGAACTCAGAACAACATCCGTTCTCCAGAATGCATTATCACAGGTGCCGTCATTACTACCGGCCAGATCAGCCGCCACCGCCGCCGTGCCCTCGTCCAGTGGCCAGTACCCGATCAGGCCACTCTCTGTTCCCTCAAGACGATGAAACATGTCGGCGCGAACCTCTGCAACCGTACGAGCGTGGTCCCAAAGCTGGACATCCGCCATCAAGCCGGTGTAAGGATAAGCCCAAGAAGTCCCGTCGTGCCGCATGCCCAGCCCGAATGCGATGCCAGCCGTATACAGGCTCGCGAGTGCCCCTGTCACTTCGTCCACCAGTTCACCGTCGAAGTAGAGCCGATTGACATTTCCCTCGCGCACTCCTGCAACATGATGCCAGGCACCATCGAAAGGATACGGCATAACCGCATTGACATATGCAGCTCCCGACCGGGCCTGAAAAACCACATTGCCATCGTTGTGGAGATAAATACCGAAACCGCTCACCCCGCCACCCTGAAGGAAGCTTCGTCCGGCGACAGTACTGTAGTTCCCTGATCCCTGGGGTGCAAACGATGTCTTGATCCAGACAGAGAGTGTCAGGTTGGTTAAGAGCGGATACAGATTTTCAGCCATTTCCACCCGTCCATCGGAACGCGTAAGATCCAAAACCGGCTCTGCTCCCGACACTGCATCAACCACCATCCAGAAGCAACATAACACAACTATAATCATTCGTATGTATCTGTTCATATTTTTTTACCTTGATCTAACATTAATGTAACTGTTCAAACAACAAATCTACTGTCAAATAATAGCAGAACAGAGATAAGTCAACCACATACAATTGCGTATATCTGACCTACGTTTTTGCGCAACCATTTACTTGCCTGTATCGAATTCTCCTGTTATCATAACTCCCTATAAAAACCTTTAAGATAGCAGCTGTCTTATGTCTAAATCTTTACATAAAATACCGCGTGTGCTTGTAGCCTTGCCGACGGTACAGAAAGCCAGTCGGGATAAGTTCAACGGAATCCTGAAATATGCGCATAAAAACGGTCCATGGGATGTGCAGATACTGGAAGATCACCCTTTTATTGCCAACCTGGCAAGCTTTGGAACCTGGAAACCTGACGGAGTCATCAGATCCAGTTCATGCGCACTTCCCGCAAACAACTTTGAAGCAGAAAAGCTCCCCACCGTCATCATAGACCCGGCTCATCCACTACCGGACCACTATTCATCCGTCAGCCACGACTCCCGCAGGATTGCCGAGATCGTTGCTGACACCTACATCGATCTGGGACTTATGCAGTTCGGTTTTATAGGAAGCATTCCGGATTTTGACTGGTCATCCCGGCGATCAGCCGCATTCACAGAGAGGCTCAAACAGCACGGATACGACTGTAACATCTACCGGGCGAAAGACGAAGCTGACTGGGGAATTGAGCAAACCCACATGCGCAAGTGGCTGTTGAAACTGCCCAAGCCGTCCGGCATTATGGTAGCGGTAGATCAGCGCGCAAAACAGGTCCTTGACACCTGCCTGGCCGCTGGCATCCGCATACCGGAAGATTTGGCCGTCTTCGGTGTCGACAATGATGAGACAATCTGTGAAAACACCACTCCGACACTCTCAAGCGTCCTTCCCGATTTTGAAGGAGGAGGTTATCAGGCAGCCGAGATTCTCGACAATCTGATGCATAAAAAATTAAAGCAAAACATCAACCGTACCTACGGCGTCAAAGGGATCATCCAGCGCCAATCTTCACGATATAGTCCCCAACACGACAACAAATGCACCGCCTCAGCCTACGAATTTATCCGGCTTAAAGCCTGTGAAGGTATTTCGGTTACAGATGTGGCCCGTCACATGAACGTCTCGCGCCGTCTTGCAGAGATCCGTTTCCGGAAAGATTACGACCAATCCATTCTCGATGCCATCCAGCACCGCCGGCTGGAACGAGTATGCACGATGCTACGCGACACGGAGCTGCCAATCGGTGAAATTGGCGAACAGTGCGGCTACGAAACTGAGAACTATCTCAAGAATCTCTTCAAGAAACGATTTGGTTCGACAATGAGTGAGTACCGGAAAATATCACGGAAACAGAGTCGGTAAGAATTACTGATTTCAACACGTTCAGTACTTCTCAACATTCTCCCGTGTCACCAGCTTGAATGGAATGTACATCTCTTTTTCCAGATACTCTGTTGAGGAACTGCCTGCTGGCAGATGAAAACTTCAGGATCACATGACCAGCAACAGCGTACCGACAATCGGTCGTGTATCAATCAAGTGCATCCCTGACCAATCCAGCACAGAACTCCGGGTATCGACCAATTCTTTCTCGGAGATTTCCGCTGAGAGACCGACTGAAGAAACATCGGCACCTTTGTCTAATAGCGATGCGTAGCCCGGACCGCCACCTGCTAAATAGCCCCGGCTGGCCCCTGTCTCATCCGACACCCAGAATGCGTACAAAGCCCCCTGCTTCAAATAAAAACGGAAACGTACAGGCTGCCCCGCCAATTCAGTGAGTCCCCTGCCATCCTGCCAGTGCACAGCCACACGGGTTTTATTGACAGAAACCACCTCACACTCTGCACGCGAGAACCCTGGAAGCACGTTTGCATCTTCATCCAGCACTTCAACACGCAACTCTCCCTGCGGGTTGTTCACATTCGCAAACAGCCGGTCACCCTGATTAAAGCGTAGTGGCCGCGTCGTCAAGATGCCTTCAGTTGCGCCGGCATCCATCGAGGCAAACCCGTCCCTGCGTAACCGAGCCAGACCGACAGAGGCTTTAGCATACATACCATTCGATTCTATCTGTAGTTCTTTGTGGGTGGGATCACCTTCAAACCCAGTGTAATAAAACCACAGTTCATCACCCATCACCAGACACAAAGCCGCGTTGGAATGCAGATAGGCCCGATCCCAGCTCCCCGCTGTACGCGATGCGGGAATAAACGGAGTACGGTCGTTCGGACGCGACCAATGAAACCCATCACGGCTGAAGCCCAGATGAATCTCGGTCATCTTCGGCACACCTTCAGCTTCACAAGCCCTGTTATCAGGCCCTAGATGAACGGTGACGGCCCCCAACATCAGTGATTCATAGGCCACGGCATCAAAGTTATAGAGTTGAGGTGTATCACCAATCTGCCCTGGATTGAGATCTGGAAAGGCATAGAACCAGACCGGCTCCGGTAGATCCAGCGAATCAACACGCAGCCATTGCACCCGGTTTTCCAACCCAGCGCCACCCAGAAAATCAGCCGACTCACTGTAATCGCGGCTACGGCCAGCCCAACTGGAGCGAATGCTGTAGACCCACACCTTGCGGAAAGGATTGTAAAAAATTGTAGAACGGTCACCTGTGGAACCCCAGAGCACGGGCTCACTCCAGCTCAACCCGTCCTGAGATTCAAACAGCTCCCCTCCCTGCGGGCGGCTCCAGACCAGCATCTTAAATCGAGGCCGACCGGGCCCCGCATCGGGGTCCATAATTACAGCGGCGGAATCACGCGTTCCGACGG
The DNA here is from genome assembly GCA_027858965.1 of Kiritimatiellia bacterium. GTDB lineage: Bacteria > Verrucomicrobiota > Kiritimatiellia > RFP12 > UBA1067 > M55B167. The sequence goes on along the minus strand of JAQIBS010000074.1, from coordinate 19,870 downwards.
GCGGAATCACCCGGTTGGTTCCCGGAACTGCATTGAGTTCCGATCGTTCCCATGCTAGACCGTTCCGGCTGAAAGCATAGGCGATTCCGTCAAACCAGCCAGCGCAGTACCACATCTTGAATAAGCCGTCAGAACTATCAAACCATACACCGCCACTGAAGGGTGCCGCCATAGGCGCATGGCCGCTTTCTGTACCCTTTTCCAAAACCGTTTCCGGTTTCATCAACGGGCTGCGGGAATCTTTCACCGCATGATGCCAGACGCGGTGCAGGGTGGTTGTTGCAATCAGGAAATCATCTACGAAAAGCTGACGTCCAACATCGATACCAATCACTTCAGGCGGGTTATCCAGATAAGGAACAGGCAGCGGATCTCTTCCGTAGGCATTCATATCGGTCCGATCACGAGGGTCGCTCTCCAGCTTAATGCCATTATACAAAGTTTCCATCCCAGCGACATTACGGGTAAGTGTTAATTCAGGCGCTAGCAACACAGTCCACTTGCCGAACGCAATGGTATCGCCAACCTCAACGGACTTGGCGTAGAGAATCACGCGGTCGATCGCATTGACTCCGAACATCTGAAACTCAGGCTGGGGCTGTAAAACAAAACCGTTCTCTTCCAGCGCCGTGATCTGGGTTGCGGCACCGTCTCTTGCCGCCGGTGTCAGTGCATAAAGAATACCTGATTCAAGACACTCAAATGGACCGGTTCCATCAATGCCGGATCGAATAAATTTCATCCCCAATAACGATGCGGGAGCCTCCGCAGTCAACACATAGGTGCGGTCACTGAACAGCTTCACACCAACTTCAAAAGGTACGGTTTCCAAAGAGCTCTGATCTGTTTGCAACACCGGCCCCGCTAATGCGCTTAAGCAGATTGCGGTAATGATCGCTCCCGCTTGAAAATATATCTTTTCAATATGAATTAACATGGTTCGCTCTCCCCTTTAATGACAGGACGGCCTTTCCACCAATTTGCGAGAACAGATCCGGATATATTCATCCATGCTCCGAATACATTGGGTGGCAGTGCCGCCACATGGCTTTTTAAGACATCAATCGCCAATCCGGTCGCCATGCCGCCATTCTGCATTCCGACCTCAAACGCCACCGTACGGCAGTCGGCCTCCCCAATCAGTGTGGCTGGCGACTTCAACAGCCCGAGCCGGAAACCCAGCCGCCCCAGCAATGTTCCCGCACCGCGTGATGTCCAATAGCCCAGAGTGTATCCAGCCGTGTTATGCAATACTGCGGCAACAAGCAACAACACTCCGGCCTGCATCAGCTTTTCATGTGTGGCACCAATGATCACAGCCAGAATAAGACAGATGCCTGACATGGAAACAATCGAAAGCGTCCGGTTCATCCATGTATTCGGACATCCAAGCAATACTTCCAGCACCAGTTTGGCAAGGGCGACGAGTGCAATAAGTCCGCTGCCAAAGGCAATGCCACTTCGCAGAGAGACCAGAGTTCCCCATGCGTGGGCATCCAGAGAGAGAGCACCTAATGCCACTGCTGCCGTTGCCACAGTAATCACCCCCAGGGGAAGTGCCTTTTGAGCCCATTCGCGTTTGCTATAAAGAATTCCGTGCGCCAACAGTCCGGCCACCACCGGAACCAGGATCATGTTGAGAATGGACAACATCATTTTGTTGGCATCAATCGGCACGAAACGTCCGGCAAAAATCCGCATTAACAGCGGTGTCATCAAAGGTGCCAGAAGAGTGGACACACTGGTCATTGTCACCGAGAGTGCCACATTTGCCTTTGCTATATACGCCATGAGATTTGAGGCAACGCCACCGGATACCGAGCCGATCAACACCACTCCCGCAGCCAGTTCACCATCAAAACCGCACACAGTTGCGATCAAAAGACCCAGCATCGGCATTAAACTGAACTGCAACAGCAGCCCGACAAAGACTGGCCACGGCGCCAGCAACACCCGTGAAAAATCGGAGAGGCTCAGGGTGGTTCCCATTCCGAACATAATGACCTGTATCAGTGGCACGATCAACAGGGACAACCGGAAGTCAAACCAGGCGACAAACGCCTGGGGATAGGCTAAAGCTCCAGACACACAGACAAAAACCCAGAATGTAAAGGCATATCCGCGCCACTTTTTACTGGCGTTGACGGCCAAGGCCGCTGATGCCAGCAACAGAATGATGCCACCATTCCACAGATCGTCTCCTCGCCACAGACAGAGGAATGCCCAAGTCAGACCGGTAACCAGACAACCTATGGCCAGATATCGATACGTTCTATTCAAAAACTCTCTTCGCACGTTTATCCTTTTTTCACTTTTACTCAACCTATTCCCCTCTTACTCATCACGCAAGGTCCGGTATCCAGGACCGCCACCCGCCAGATAACCGCCGCTTTTCCCTGTATCATCTGATACCCAGAAAGAGTAGAGGGACCCATTTTTCAGATGAAAGCGTAAGCGGACGGGTTGTCGCTGTAATTCGCGCAGGTCACATCCATCACGCCAGCGAACCTGCACACATGTTTTGTCAACTGACAGAGGCAGGCAGGCATCTGCAGTATATCCTGCTAAAGCCTGCCCTTCAGGCCCCAGTACCTCCACGCGGAGTTCTCCCTTGGGTGTGTCGACATTGACAAATAAATTTCTGCCTTGTGTGAAACTTACAGGACGTGTTGTCAGAACGCCTGCTTCAACTCCGGCATCCATTGATGCAAATCCGTCGCGTCGCAATGTTGCTATGCCCATAGAGGCATTCGCATACATATCGGCGGCCTTATGTCCTGGCCAGGGTCCACCTGCAAATCCTGTATAATAGAACCACAACTCGTCACCATTCACCAGACAGAGCGCGGCATTGGAGTGCAGATAAGCGCGATCCCATGTTCCTTCCTTGCGGCCTCCCGGAATGAACGCCGTGCGATCATCCGGACGCGACCAGTAAAAACCGTCTCGACTGAAGCCCAGGTGTATCTCGGTCATTTTAGGCACACCTTCCGCCGCGCAGAAATTGTTCTCCGGTCCCTGCATGATTGTAAACGCGCCCAGCATCAATGATTCATAGGCCACAGCATCGAAATTATAGAGAGACGGTTTCTTACTTTTCCTGCCAGGCTCCCGATCCGGAAAAGCGTAGAACCAGTGTTTGCCCGGCAGATCCAATTCATCAGCCCGCAGCCAGTTCACCCGGTTTTCGAGCCCCGCACCACCGAGGAAATCGGGTGACTCGCTGTATTCGCGACTACGAGCGTGCCACCCAGAACGGATGCTGTAGACCCATACTTTGCGGAATGGATTATAAAAGATCGTTGAACGGTCTCCAGTAGGCGCCCAGGCCACAGGCTCGCTCCAGCTTAATCCGTCCTGAGATTCAAACAGCTCTCCTCCCTGAGGACGGCTCCAGACCAGCATTTTATATTTCGGACGGTCCGGTCCTGCGTCGGGGTCCATTATAACGGCGGAGGAGTCGCGCGTTCCTTTGCGCGGAATGATACGGTTTGTTCCAGGGTCGACTTTCAGTTCCGGCCTGACCCACTTTACACCATCCTGACTATACGCATAGGCAGTTCCATCAAACCAACCCGCACAATACCAGACCTTGAACAGCTTTTCCGTGCCATCATACCAGACCCCGCCGCTGAAAGGCGCTGCCATGGGTGGATGACCGCTCTTGACTCCCAGCTCCAGATCGGTCACCGGCTTCATGACTGGATTATCTCCACGTTTGACAGCTTTATGCCATCTCCGTTCCAGTGTCGTGCTCTCAACCAGGAAATCATCTACAAGGAGTTGACGACCGATATCGATCGGAATTATCTCAGGGGGATGATCCAGATAGGGAACCGGTAAAGGCCTCTCTCCATGAGATGCCATGTCGGTTCTGTCGCGAGGGTCTTTTTCCAGAACAATGCCGTTATACAGCGTTTCCTTGGGAATTTCGAACAGACCGGTTGCATCAGGCACTTCCTCAAAGGCCACAAGCACAATCCATTTTCCGAATTGCAGGCGGGTCCCAGCCTGAATGTTCTTCTGATAAACCCGGACGCAGTCGCGTGGATTGCCTCCAAATAGCTGGAACGGGTTCTGCCCGTCAATCCACACAAACCCGGCCTTTTCCAGGGCAGCGACCTGTGAGGCCGCTCCTTCCGCCTCCGGAACCGGAGTCAGAACAGTTACAATCCCTTCACGGGCAACCAGCAGTTCACTTTGCATGATGCTTGTACACCGGAATGGTTTTCCAACCAGCCATTCGGGCGACGTCTTTAAAGCATAGGTCCTGTCGGTGAAGAGTTTGACCTCCGGCGAAAAGATGCCGGTTTCCCCCTGACGGCGGAAATGAACTCCGGCTGGTTTGCCTTCCAGAGGGCGTTCAAAACCGGCATGCACTGCTAACACCAGAATAAAAAAGAGCACGCTGCTCAATACCCCACTCGTCCCATAAAAATCTTTTCGTCTAAAAATCATACTGTATGTCTGCCTTACTTAAAGAAGCGGATGTGCCTGGCAAAAACTGCCGGCACATCCGACATTCGTAACTATTCTCTCAACTTTTTCAACTATGGTACTTAACGAACCAAAATCACAGTTCCTGGCAAATAGCCGTAGTAAAGAAAACCTTCTGGAGTCAGTGCCCCGGAGGAAACACGCCAGCAATCCAGCAGTCCATTGAACGATGCGTCCGACTCGCGTCCGCCCAGCAGAAATCGGTGACTGCCATGTGGACGCACAGCGTAGTGACTATTGTATACCTGTCCTAGCGGAACTCCATCTGCAAACAGCTCCCACATGCCTTTATCTGCCTGCCACGGAGTATAGACAAGGGCGATATGATGCCAGTTGGTATTATCCAGTACGCCGGCACAATCAAATTCCGCGTCAACCAGAGGATACAGCAGATCCGTCTTGCACTGCAGCCGCAGCACAGGACCTGCAACACGTTCCTCCAGAGTTAACAGCCAACCGTACGCTGTATCAAACTGAGTACCCGTCACAACCTGAACCGCATCGCCTGTGGTGGACGTACGCTTGAGCCATCCTTCAACCGTGAACGGGGCCGACAACTCCACTTTATTTCCCAGATTCTTGACCGTCAGGTAACGATTGGCATCGTTCTCCCGGTTCACCTGAACCGATCCAAGATTGGTCTTCGGATCACCTATAAACGATCCGGTTGTATCCGGATTCAGAATACGGCTGCGGCAGAGTTCAGTGCTGGGCAGAGGCGGCTCGGCGCTGGAGGTCAAGGAATAGCGTGGCTCCACCTGGCTTGACACATCCTTTGTCACGCCGTCACTGTCGAGTTTCCAGTAAGCCGCAGTCGCGGCAACGGGAGGCTGAAGCGGAGGATTGCCCATCGCATTCAGAAATTCGTTCGTCGACAACACACCCCGCGTGACCCGCGCACTGTCCATTGATCCTTCAAATGAGTTGGCAGAGGTCGATCGTCCGCCCAGCTGCAGGTGCTGTGAATTCGACAGCTGAACAACAGAGCGCACATTTGTGACCGTTCCCCGTGAGACACTGTCAACAAACACCTCCCAGACCCCGTTGGCAAGCTCGGCGTTATAGGTCAATGCCACATGCCGCCAGACATTGAGATCAGCGCCTTCATCCGAATCAGGAAACTTGACGTCAGACACATAATCGCCACCACTTGTTGCACCGGCATACACATTGTAGCGGATCTTGCCATCTGAATTGTTGAGGCTGAACAGCCAGCCGGGAGTCCCCAACGGACGTGTATTGAAGACGTGATACCATCCCGATGGATTTCCGGTCCGATAGGTCCACGCTTCAATTGTGAAACTGGTATCCAGCTCCAGTGCATACCCCAGATTCTTCACAAGCAGGTGAGCACGATTATTACTCGTTGTACCGGGCTGATAAAAAGCCAGACTGCCGGCATTGTTTACAGGGTCGCCGCGGAACCCGTCATAGGGTTCGGGATTGGGAATCATGGCCACCGCCTGATCGGCATTCGCCAGCAACCGATAGGTGGATGAAGGTTCAGGAAGGAAAGAGTAGTCTCCCGTTGTACTGACAGCATCAAGTATCAACCCGTCGTTATCCAGCGGCCAGAATGCAAGAACATCCTGAGCCGGGACCGAAGCGGGTGCGGCCGTTGCATTCAGAAACTGAGCGGGTGTCAACACCGTTGAACAGACACGCCAGCAATCAAAAGATCCCCTGGCGTTGTATGCATTCCCAGGGCGGCCACCCAGGTAAAAGTCGGTTGACCGGCTCGTCCCGGTTACCGCATGTGCATTCGTCAGTGTCCCCTGCGAAACACCATTCAGAAAAAACTCCCAGACCCCATTGCTAAGTGTGTGATCATAAGTCAGTGCTAAATGTTGCCACTTAGCGATGTTCTCCGCATCGTCCGTAGTATTAAACGGCTTATCAAAAACAAGATATTTGCTGGGGGTCGACTCGTCTTCTGCATAGAAAACGTAGTTTTGTTTCCCACCTATATTCCGGCATTGCAACAGCCATCCGTTATTGGAGAAACGCGTTCCAAACAAATACTGGAATACCGAAGGATTCTCGTCGCGCAAGTACCATCCTTCAACTGTAAAGCTGTTAGTAACCTCCAGACGCAGACCAAGATCACCGCCAAGGAGATAGCCGTATGTAGAAAAGGACGGACAATTAATCGAACCATGGTTGGTGCTCATTGAAACAGTCGTATTGGGCACTTCATCAAAAGCCTGGCGTCCATCACCGGCCGCCGTTGTATAAGTCGAACCCTGATACCCGTGCACTGCGTAATTGTCGCCGACATAGTTCTTGCTGTCAAAAAATCCGTTCTCCTTCATGCCCAGCTTCCAGTAAGCCAATGTACTGGATGACGATGGAGGTTCAGGCTGAGGTGCATTCAGAAATTCATTCGTTGTCAGGACGCAGTCACTCACCCGCCAATAGTCGTACTCACAAGGTCTGCCGTGGCCGGCACTCAAACGGTCATTGAAGAAAAGATTCCCGTTAATATTGATCGGCGAACTCCATGATTGGTAGTTTGTCACCGTGCCATACGACTCCGAATCTAAGAAAAGCTCCCATACACCCCGGTTGGCGGAGATGGCATCGTGGTCATAAACTAACGCTAAATGGTGCCAGGCATTGGTGTCATCCGGGCTGATCGGCGTATCAAACAACGAGCCGTCCGTTACACAGTTTTCACCGTACAGTTCGTAGCGGATCAACCCATCACGCATGCGGATCGTAAATATCCATCCATCGCCGGCGTTTCGGGTGCCCAGTATGTAGTGCCAGAAACTCTCCGTGGGATTCTGCGTGCGTTTAATCCATCCTTCAAGCGTAAAGCTGCTGGTGATTTCGACATACGGGCCAAAATTCGGTGCCCGCAGACCTGCGTTGCTTCCGGGCCTGAGGGAGTTGACATTCTCCAATAAATCGAGCGGCACAAACGAGGTATCGGGGTTAGGTGGCAGTTCCCAGCCCGCACCCGTACCGGATGTAACACTTGATATGGGCAGCAGATCGTGCGAAAGATTGACCAGACTCCGGTAATTATACCCGGTTGTCTCGGAATAATCCATTTTCCACAGTCCAACAGTCTCCGCATGCAGCTGCAAGCCCAGCCCTAAAAGCAGAACCACGCCCACCAATATAGAACGACCGTGTCCGGCTGTTCGCAATATCCAACTCAAAAGAGTGCTTTGCATCATTCCTTTCATAATCTAATCTCCTTTTTCTGTTTTATTATTAACCATTAACCTTGTGAGTATTTTCACATCTCCAACATCAACTACTTCAAATTAAGTGCCACCCGCAAACCGGTACTGCTGTTAACAAGAGCGGGCACTCCTGTACCACGAAACGCAGAACGGCAATCTCCCGCGTTCCGACTCCATCCGGCACTCCGCCAGACCCGGGTGCCCCCCGCCGACATAGCAGGTCCTATCGGATCAACAACAGCATCACAGCCTAAGTCGTCGCTATACCAATCCAGACACCACTCCCATACATTGCCATGCATATCATAAAAACCCCATGCGTTCGGCGCATATTGTCCGACCAATGCGGTACCATTCAAAGGTGAGCATGTGCTTTCCGGGTCAACCCACGCATTGCCGATCCATAATTTACCTCCGTTGCAGCGGTAACGTCCCAACAGATCCAGATGTGGATCAGCTTCCAGATTTGCAATGTCTGTCCCATCATTCAAACTGCTTTGAGTACCGGCCCGACAGGCATATTCCCATTGGGCATCCGTTGGGAGGTCAAATCCAGATAATCCGCTTTTTGCCCGCAACATCCCCATAAAGGAGTCGCTGTCAACCGCATTATTCGTAGGCCATCCAGATCCGGCCTGGGCACCGCGAATCATAGTGTATGAAACACTCTCTACCGGGCGGGTATCCCGCCAATCCGTATTCATGAAATATGATGGCCAATTACCCGTTACAGCAAACCACTGCTTCTGAGTGACTTCAAAAACACCCAGATAAAAATCGGTGGTGAGAGTGACTTTATGACGTTTCTCATTCAAGGCATCTCTCTCAGGCTCATTAAATACGGAACCCATAGCAAAAGTCCCTGCTGAAACCCTTCGCAACACCACTCTGTCGGTCCGGTAAAGCACGTTGGTCAACCCACCATGAGGCAGGGCTTTCTCACTTGTATAGTAACGGACGGCATTGACATCTGCTTCATATCCAGCACTCAGATCAACAACCATATAGAGTGGCGGAGCATGTTCAAACCAGGCCGTCACCCGTGCCCTGGCGCGACCGGCCCGGATATCCGGCAAGTCAGTACAGGCATCCCAGACAATGCGATGTCCCTGTCCAGGCTGCACCAATGTTGAAATATCACCTGAGAGTCGTGTCACCTCCTCTTCAGGAAGAGCCACACCATTTGTCTCAATACCAACGGTGATAATCGCAGCATCTTCCAAAAGATCATAGGTGATGTCAACAAGACGCGAACCGGCTCGTTGCGACAGCTTGACATTGGACACAACGGGCTGGGCTGTCGCTCCCCGGATGAGGACCACACTTATTAAAATCAGGAGATACTGTTTTTTCAATAATTTCATAAACTTCGTGTCCCGGCCATTACGGTTCTTCAATTACAAGACGGAAACCAAAACTGTTCGCGGTATACCCCGGCAATCTATCCAGACGGCATGCCGAACGACTCATCCACGCCTCATCCAGCCAACTGCCCCCTCGCAAAACGTGATAGGTGCCGGTAGCCGCCCCTTGCGGGTCAACAACGGGATCATCACCCAATCCGGTTTTATACCAGTCACGACACCACTCCCAGACATTTCCGTGCATGTCGTAAAGACCCCAGGCATTGGGCAGGTAACTTCCAACTTTCGCTGATCCATTTTCCGTTATGCTTGATGAAGGGGGCACTGTTCCATTTTCCAGCCGTCCTCCATTGGATGCATAGCGGCCGACCAGAGAAAGTGAGGCATCAGAAATGCGATTGGTCAGATTAAATCCATTGTTCAACGCTGTCTCCTCGCCAGAGCGGCAGGAGGTCTCCCATTGTGCTTCAGTCGGCAGGTCAAACCCGCCAAATCCAGTTCTGGATCGCAACCGTCCCATAAAAGAGTTCGCATCAACCGCACTGCTGCCGGGCCATCCGGCACCTGCAACATTGCCGCGGATATCATTATAAGAAACCAGTTCCACCGGACGTGCTGCCGCATATAGCGAATTGGTGAAAAAGGAGGGAAATGTACCCATGACCTGCGCCCACTGCCACTGGGTCATTTCAAAAACACCCATGTAAAAAGGTTGCGTGAGGGTTACTGCATGTTGATCCTCACGCGCCTCGACACGCCCCAGTTCGTTAACAGGCGAGCCTTGAAGAGCTGAACATGCGGGAACGCGACGCATCACAAGACGATCGGTCCGGTACAGATCATTGGTTAAGCCTCCAGCCGGCAGCGCCTGCTCACTGGTGTAATAGTATGTCTCATAGCGCAGAGCATCTGGTCCTGGAGTCAGGTCAACCACCCAGACAGGCGGGGGTTGAGTCACAGACCAGGCGGTCACACAAGCCTGCATCTGAGTTGACAACTGTTCCGGCCAGTCGGCTGCAGCCTGCCACAGGATGTGTCGATCCGTCCCTGGCTCCACCAGCATGGAAACATCACCCGACAATGCCGTGACCATACTGTCAGGCAATGCGGCTCCATTAGTGACCAGGTTTAGAGTAATGATCGCAGAGGAGCCCGCTAAATCATAGAGTACATCAACCAGCCGGCTTTCTGGACGCTGAGCCAGCCTGACATGACTCACAACAGGAGCGCTGTTGCTGGAAGCAGGCGAAAGATCCGAGACACTCTGTTCTTCGGAAAGCAAGGATTGTGCTGAAGCCATCTGCGTACTGTAAATATTTGATTCAGACACAGGCAAATTGAAACGGTCCCAACCTCCCTGTATAATCCGCTCCATTAAATTACACGCCTTCATTCCATCATCAATGGCGGCATCTCCTCCTGTTGCCGCAAACAACCTTTCAGCCTCGCCTTCATACCTGCCAATCTTCACCGGCCATTTTCCAGTTTCAGTCCTGACTCCCTCACCGGCGGCACATAAGCCGATCCCCTTTCCGGTGTCATCCATGACCTTGACTCGTCCATCAAAAACAAAAACATCGGTCCGGTTCGTCAATGCCGTCACACCAAAAACCGTGCCCAGATCACACACGGTCAGCTGGGGAGCATACACCCTGAAGCCTATTGCCCGGGGCGGAACATATGTCACAACCCGGCCTTCGAGCAAGCGGATCTGCATCGCATCCTGAATGACAAGAGAAACAGGTCCAACCATTGCCACCTCCACTCCGGATGCCATGCGTATCCGCGCCATTCCCTCCTTTAAACTTGCCTTGCCCGGCACCGCCTGCGGCAGTTGTAACCCTTTGTCAGCTTTGGCTTGCACCACCTTTACCCACGTCTCATGGTCCGGATCGTCCCTCGTCAAACCGGAAACAGCCGGATCTCCGGTGCGATCCTGGCCGGCATACCACAGCAACAGACCGGAAAGTAACAATGCAAGCACAGCTACGGCCTTCCACCAGCGCCAGGAAAACCTTTGCGAATGGACTCTCCCGACTGTCAGCCGACTGCTACTGTCCAATATGTCACTTTGCAAATGTTCTATTTCCGGCTCCCGTGAAATCAGAACCGGGGCAATTCCGCACTCCTGAACTTTTTCGCATCGGCATTCCAGCAGGGCATGCATCTGCGCCTGCTCAAAGTAAACATCCGCCAACTCGGGATAGTCACGCAAAAGCTTATTAAAACTCCGGATATCAACAGGTGTGGCGGTTCTGTCCAGCACGGCGGCAGTCAAACGCTCGAAGTCACTCAAAAGGGAAAGATTCATGTGAACAACTCCTTTCCAACAGCCTTCAACACGCAATCAGCCAGTGCCTGCCGGGCACGCATAAGCAACAGCGACACCGCATTCGGGGAGCGTTTGAGCTGCGCTGCAATTGTTTTGACGGGTACTCCATTCAAATAACGAGATTTCACCACCTGACGCAACATCTCCGGCAACTTACGGATGCATCCGTCCAATACTGCTAAACGGCGGGTTACCTCAAACGATTTATTTTCTGTCTCCGCTGAGATCATTTCAAAAACATCATCATCAAAAACCAAGCGTTCCCTGCTCATTTTTTTACGATGGGTTCTCACTTCGAAAAACGCAATTGTACGCGCCCAGGCCATAAATGGGCGTGATGGATCATAACGCTCGATTTCTCTGCATATCCTGAGATTGGTCTCCTGTAGAATATCGCGGGCATCCTGAGAATTACCTGTCATCATACAAATATAGGAAAATAGTGCAAACTGAGCCTCTGCCAGTTCGCACATCGCAGGATTCATCCCATTTTTGTCATTTTTATCAGATACCATGTTCTACGCTCACACTTAATATGGGCACAACTCATCAAAATCTTTCAGCACCAATAGCCTCAAATATTTCAAGCTGGATCATAATTCAGCGCATGCCCCCTGGCGATAGTCGCGCATGGAGCAACCGAAATGTTTTTTAAAGATGCGGCGCAGGTGCACATCGGTCTGATATCCGCAACGAGTGCAGACCTCGGTTAACGGCAGATCGGTCTCTTTAAGCAGTTTCTCGACCCGATCAAGTCGCACACTCTGAATTTCATCCAGGAGAGAATGGCCGTACGCACTCCTGAAGCGCATCTCTGCCAGACGTCTGGAAACATTGAGGTGTTTGACAATATCCGGGACCCCGATTCCCTCACCGATATTAATTCGGATAAACTCGCGTGCCATCGCCGCCACAGGATTGGCTGGATGGGTCTCACGCCGAGAGGAGTCGCGTGTTACAACTTCGCAGGCTCCATAGCGTACGATTTTTCGCTTGCGTGTTTTCTTTTTTATTAACTGATCCAGCATCTCAGCGGCTGCAAAACCGCAGTTATCCGTATCTCGCCGAATACTGGACAAAGATGGACTTGAACCATTGCAGATCAATTCATCGTTATCTATTCCCAGAACGGCGATATCCTCGGGCACTCTGATACCACTATCCGTGCATAGATCAATGATCTGATGACCGCGGGTATCCATAGCGGCCATTACCGCAATCGGCTTAGGCAGTGCCTTCAACCATGCAATGAGACAATTTTCGTCGGCATCCGGCTTATTAATATCCGTGATCGGGGAATAGGTGTGACATTCACAACCCGCCTTTTTAATCCTCTGGCAAAAACTTTGACCTCTGAGAACCGACCAGTTACGATTTAGTTGCTCACCAACATAGGCGAAGGTTTTATGTCCACGCTCCAACAGATAATCGGCACCCGCAGCGCCGACCTGCCTGGAATCATCGAGGGTGCAGGAAAATTTAGAGAACGGCGAATCCGAATCAAGCGCTTCATCCAGAGGGTCCATCAAAACCACCGGAGTTTTTATTGTTGCCAGCGATGTTGCCATGGCAAGCATCATCTGTCCGGCAATAATACCGTCATATTTATTCCAGTCCGCAGTTGTTTCAGGCCGCAGTTCTCCCATCCGACCCTGAACAAGATTCACGTGCCAGGGACCATACAGATGAACATATCTAAAAATGCCTCTCAGCTTGTCACGCCCGGGTTGCGTGCTCGTTTCCTGAATAACCATTATGCGTGGTATATGTTTTAATATTCCAACCATATTCAGAATATATCATAAACCCTGAGAGGGTGACATTATTTAAGCATCTTTGATATAATGTCACCTCCACGGGGTTCTACTCCTCGAAGCGCATCCACTTGATGTCCACGTACGCCGCATTGAGGTTCACCGGATCGAACCAGATTTCGTTCACCCTGTCAGTCCAACTCGGGTTAGCGGCGAGGGGAACCGAATACGTGTGCCATTTGCCGTCCGTCCTGATCGGGAGAGCGGCCATGCTCGCGTCGTTCACCACGAAGTCCTTCGAGAACAGCGGCGTCGTCTCCGTTCCCCAGAGGAGCTTCATCCGCTCGTCGCCTTTCGCAGGCACGCAGAACGCGTCGCGCAAGGCGTCGTACATCCCGAAGCCGAATTCCTCGTTCGGCTCAATGTAACTGCCTTCCTGCCACTCGTCACTCTGCGCCTCTGCGTTCCATGTGTTCTTTGTGGACAAATAAAAAAACGTGATTAAAGAGCCTTCATATTGCCCATAGCAGCGCGCAACTCCTCACCGATCAACTCTACCTCATGGTAGCGAATCTCAGCATTTATAGTCACAAGCTCTTTGTTATCAACACCATTATCAACAAGATCAAGACCCTTACCTATTACATCAGTAGAAACTGATGCCATAAAGTCTTTCAGCATTGGGATAGCAGCATGTGCAAAAAGATAGCAACCATACTCAGCGGTATCAGAGATAATGCGATTCATCTCATATAGTTTTTTACGTGCAATTGTGTTAGCAATCAACGGTGTCTCATGCAGAGATTCATAGTATGCTGACTCATCCTTGATGCCAGACTCAACCATGGCATCAAAGGCCAACTCGACCCCCGCTTTAACCATAGCAACCATCAGGATACCCTTGTCAAAATACTCCTGTTCCGTAATCTCAGCATCAGTAGCAGCAGCAGTTAATTCAAAATCTGTTTTGCCTGTCTCTTCACGCCACTTCAGTAAATCAACATCATCATTAGCCCAATCCTCCATCATAACACGCGAGAATTCACCGGTGAAAATATCATCCATGTGCTTTAAAAAGAGCGGATGCATAATCTGTTTCATCTCTTTAGCCAAATCAAAGGCGCGGATTTTTGCAGGATTAGAAAGGCGATCCATCATATTGGTAATACCTCCCTGCTTAAGAGCCTCGGTGATGGTCTCCCAACCATACTGGATGAGCTTAACAGCATAAGCAGGATCGATACCCTCGGCTGTCATCTTGTCATAGCAAAGCAGCGAACCAGCCTGCAACATTCCGCAAAGAATGGTCTGTTCTCCCATCAAATCAGATTTAACTTCAGCGGCAAAAGATGATTCCAGAACACCGGCGTGGTGGCCACCCTGCGCAACACATAGGGCTTTGGCAATCTCAAGTCCCTCCGTCTCAGGATCATTTTCGCTGTGTACTGCAATCAAGGTCGGAACACCAAAACCGCGTTTGTACTCCTCACGCACCTCAGATCCAGGTGATTTTGGGGCAACCATAATCACCGTCAGATCTTCTCTGATCTTTACACCCTCTTCAACAATATTAAAACCATGCGCATAGCTGAATGTAGCGCCCTGCTTCATGAACGGAATGACTCTCTCAACAACAGCGCTGTGCTGCTTATCAGGAGTCAGGTTCATTACTATATCCGCAGTAGGCAGCATATCGCTGTATGTTCCAACAGAAAACCCATTCTCAGATGCATTCTTAAATGACTGGCGTTTCTCAGTAATAGCAGCATCCCGCAGTGCATAAGAGATATCCAGCCCGCTGTCACGCATGTTCAACCCCTGATTCAAACCCTGTGCACCGCAACCAACGATTACGATCTTCTTATCTTTTACACACTCGCAACCTGCACTGAACTCTGCCCCATCCATAAAACGGCAAGTTCCTGCCTCTTGAATCTGACGACGCAACGGTAGCGTATTAAAATAGTTCTGTCCCATAATAAATCCTTTTTAGTGTTTCAAATGCAGCTAAATTAGCACATCTCCGCTATTGCTTAAATTGATTTATTTAATATATAATGTTGCACGAAACGCAACATCCACATAGGCTATGGTTAAAAGGGTTGAAGGTTAAAAAAGTTAAAGAGGTTAAAGTGACCGAATGCTTGTAGGAAGCGCTTCTCCCGTCAACTCTGAGCCTGCCGAAGGGCGAATGCGCATACACGTCAACCTAAGAGAATTGCTTGACAGAAGTTGATGTTATAGCAACCAAAAAACCTAATCATGGACATTTATACTTTAACCGCATTTATCAAAACAGCAGAGCTGCTACACTTCGGCAAAGCCAGCCGCGCTTGCAATATGAGTGCATCGGCATTATCACGCTTAATCCAGCGGCTCGAAGAGCAGCTTGACCAACAGCTCTTTCTCCGTGACAACCGTAGCGTGATTCTTACAAAGGCAGGCGTAGCACTACTGGATTACTCGCGGAGAGCAGTGCAAAACTGGAGTGAATTCACTGAATCACTCAACAGTAACAACGAGATATCCGGTCACATATCGGTATACGCATCAATCACAGCCGTCTACAGCCTGCTACCCGAGCTAATCGAATCATACCGTCGCGAGCACCCTGCGGTTCAATTAGATTTGAGCACAGGTGCGGCTGAACAAGGCATTGAGAAGTTACTCAGTGGAGAGATTGACATCGCTGTTGTTGCAGAGCCTGACAAAGTTCACACCTCTCTGGAGTTCCTCCCCCTTATTAAAACACCGCTCGTTTTTATTGCCCCGAAGCAACCCTATGCCTTTGAGATCAATCATAATTCACAGCTTAATTTTTCAAAGCTCCCCCTCGTACTACCGCTATCAGGGGCTGCGCGAACGCGGCTGGATGGCTGGCTCAACAAAAATGCAATAAAGCCTCTCATATCCACAGAGGTCTCTGGCAACGAGGGACTCATTGCGATGGTTCGCCTTGGTTCAGGGGTTGGAGTAGTTCCAAAACTTGCGCTGGAGCGCAGCCCCTTCAGAGATAATGTTCAAATAATTAAAAACGCCCCTAAACTCAAACCCTTCGTCGTCGGGCTATGCACAACAAAGCGCAACCACAAACGTCCCGCTGTTCGAGCCCTATTTACCATCGCAAAATCACCTTAAACTAGATGGAAAATTCATATAGCCTATGTTAGTATAACAAGCAAAGAAGATAATTTATGAGTTTCAGATCAATAAAGGCTGATGAGATTGACGGCAATCTAATCATGCGTATTTTTGAAACAAAAGAGAATCCCGTTAAAATTCTAATAAAAGGCTGGTTATGCCAAGTTCAGAAAGTACTCTGTTAAAGAAATTACAATCCGTCGATTTAATCAACCAAATCATTATTGCAATTACCATTACAGTGCTGACACTTGCCGCAGCTCATACTCTGAACATCAAAATAGATATCGCCACAGCGCTTCTTCTGAGCATTATCGCCTCGGTCTCGGCCTGTGGTGCTTCTGGTGTGGCTGGCGGTTCGTTACTACTGATCCCTTTGGCCTGCAGTTTATTCGGCATTGATAATGATATTGCTATGCAGGTGGTGGCCATCGGGTTTATTATCGGGGTTATTCAGGACTCCGCCGCGACCGCGCTTAACAGCTCTACTGATGTGGTATTTTCCGCAGCGGCTTCGCATCATGTAATAAAGGGAGGTAATAAAATGAAACAAACAGCAATTTGGAGTATCGCAATACTCCTCGGAATCGGCATTGGACACGCGCAGGATAAAGCGCCGTCCGATATACACGGGGCGGCAAAACAACAGAAAAGAGCAGAGCTAATCTGGACAAAAGTTCTCTGCAAAGAACCTGGACGATATATTGGATGGCCAACTGTATGTCTGCGAAAGAACGGCGAATTACTGGCGGTTTTTTCAGGAGATCGTGATGGGCACATCTGTCCATGGGGCAAAGTCCAACTGGTCAGAAGCACGGATATGGGCGAAACATGGAGTCCCCCCGTTACCATCTGCAATACAATACTTGATGACCGTGATGCAGGAATCATGGAACTACCCGATGGCACCCTGCTGGTGACATGGTTTACCTCTACAGCATATCTTCAGCAAATCTGCGAAGGGAAAAAGATCAAACCTGACTCTCCGCAATTCTTCTGGCGGCTTCATGACGAAAAAATCCGTGATTTAGTAAAACCTGAAGATCTTGGAGCGTTCACCACCCGCTCAACAGACGGCGGCAAAACATGGGAAAAAGCAGTCATGACCAAGGGATCAACACCTCACGGACCCATTCTTCTTAAAGACGGACGCCTCCTCTATGTAGGACGCTTCTATAGAGACAATGACTGTGTTATCTCCGTAGAAGAGTCGCGAGATTCAGGCAAGAGCTGGCAGAAAATATCCGAGATAAAACCTCTGCCAGGCGAAAAGAAGCTAAAGATGTATCACGAACCACATGCAGTTGAAACAACGGATGGAAGGATCGTTGCATTAATTCGTTATCACGGAACGGGCTACCCCATGCTGCAATCCGAAAGCAGCGATGGCGGCAAAAGCTGGACAGTCATGGAAAAGAGTCCTATGGCCGGATTGCCACCACACCTGATCCGCCTTCGTAACGGCAAGATCATCAACGTATATGGTCGCCGGTTTGACGCTTTCGGCGAATACGCCTGCATCAGCGATGACCAGGGACGGACATGGGATGTGGCAAATGAAATCAAGCTGGCCGGTCACTTTAGTGGTGATCTCGGCTATCCCGCCTCTACTGAATTACCGGACGGCTCAATCCTCACAATCTATTACCAGGCTGAAAAAAAAGGAGAAAAAACATCTCTGATGGGCACAAAGTGGAGAGTGAAATAGGGGATAGGGAGTTGAAGGGGTTAGGGAGCTGAAGGGGATAGGGAGTTGGAGTGATAACGGCTTGCAGATAGAGGCGTTTAGCTTGTAGGTTGCTATGCTTTTTGCTACCAGCATTTAAAGCATACTATTGATAACCCCGCGGTTCAACGGACAATCTGTGCAAGAACCGGACGATTTGTGCAATCACACACCCTATTCGGCTCACAATCAAGCCGTTTATGAGCCGAATAGCAGGATTAATTGGATCACGCGAGCTAAACATAAAAAGCGCAGTTAAAATCTTAGTTTAACGTGATTTCATTATTCGGTATCGGAATCGCTATCGGTCTCGCTACTCGAACTGCATTTTATTTACCGATACGCGCCCTTCCGCTTCGCTGTCGCGTCCTGAAAAAAAGTTGTCACTTTTGTTGTTGTATCTCTCATTCATTTCTGTGCCCCAAGGGGTTCGACCGATGCCTGACTCGCTTCGCTCATCAGGCTCCTTGCTTATCCCAGCTGCCGCGCTCTCCAGCGTCCCGCAGGGTGCCCGAAGGGCAAGCGGAGAGCGCGGCAGCTGGGATAAGGTTCTTTAATCCTGTCTTTTTAAATCAACCAAGCTTTTCCTTATGCGGGTTTGTTGTGAACCTCTGCCGGGGTTTCGTATTCCAGCGCAGTGTGAGGCCTTCTCGTGTTGTACAGCATTACGGCCTGCTTAATTGCTTTAATGGCCTGTCTCTTAGTCTTAAAACAAGCTCCAATGTAATATTCCTGCTTTAAAATACCGTTAACTCTCTCTGCTAGGGCATTTTCATAGCAATGAAGTTCTTCTGTCATGCTGATTCTTAAGCCTCTGGCCAATAACTCCTTCGTGTATAAATGCGAACAGTACTGGCTACCTCGGTCCGAATGATGAAGCGGACAAACCCCTTCAGGAAGTTCGCCCAGTGCATTCCTTAATGCATTTAAACATCCTATTGTTTCCAAAGTATCTCCGGCATGAAAGCCTACTATTTTGCGGGAATACGCATCCGTTATCAAACTTAAGTACAGAAAGCCTTCAGATGTACGAACGTAAGTAATGTCGCTTACCCATGCCTGGTTCGGCCCACTTAACTCCATCTTTTTAAACTCATTCATGTAAACAGGAAGGCTGTGGTAGCTATTTGTCGTACGAGGGGATTTTGGCAATGGATCCACCAGTAATCCCTTATCCTTGAGAACTTCAAAAAATCGGTCCCGTCCTATATGAACTCCTGCTTCATCGAAGTGATGCTTTAACATCTTGTAAAGCTTTCTGCCGCCCAGCCGAGGTTGTAAAGCTCGCTCTTGCTTAACCAGATCTTCAATCAAGTTGGCATCTACTTCTTGCCGGCTACGCTGTTTCTTGCCTTTATAGAAGTTCTGAGGTGTCATATCCGTTTTGCCGCAAAGGCTTATGATTGATATCTTTACGCGCATTTGTGCCCCCGCATCTTTCGTACGTCCGACAGCGTCAATGCGTGTTTTTTTTTAAAGTCATTTATATCCACATCAATACGTTCACACGCAATTTCAAGGAATGCATGCTCCAGGCAATTGTCAATATGTGCGTCTGCCAAGGCTGCCTCCAGATCCTTGATCCGCTTATTGGCCTCCTTTAACCTGTCTACTTCTTTCACTGTCTCAATCCTTATTCTTTTCGGCAGAAGATCATCTCTGCCGTATTTTATTACCCATCGCTTTACCGTATCCGTTCCTCCAACTCCACATGCTTTTTGGGCTTGATGAACTGAAGTATATTTTCCCTTGGCAATCGCGTCAACTACTTGTTGTTTGAAAGCCTCGCTGTATTGTGTTCCATTCTTATTCACTTTGGTGTTTTCCTTCCCAAAGTGACAACCTATATCAGGACCGGACAT
>JAQIBS010000039.1 GCA_027858965.1 Kiritimatiellia bacterium | reverse complement strand
TTGTAATCAGAATAGCAAAGTGCACTGAAAACAAACGGTTCGACGAGCTTCTTGAAGAATACCATTACATTGGGAAAAGCCGTAGCGTCGGAGATTCTATGCGAATGATCGCTGAAATTGACGGGGCATGGGTTGGTCTTCTGATGTGGGGTTCGGCGTGCTACAGCCTTAAAGACAGAGATCTGTTTATAGGATGGACCAATGTCCAGCGGGCTCAACGTCAGAAACTTGTGGTTCAGAACCGCCGTTTTTCCCTGCTATTTAAGCCGGGACAACACCCTAATCTAGCTTCAAAGATTCTCGGTGCTGCTATTCGTTCTCTACCTGGTCTATGGTTTGATAAATTTGGATATCAGCCCCTTATGGCCGAGACATTTACAGACATAGAAGCCTATAATGGCACTTGTTATAAAGCGTCTGGCTGGTTGCCACTCGGTACGACCAAAGGGTTTTCAAGACACAAAGATGATTTCTATGTTCCTAACGAAAGGCCGAAAAAACTGTGGGTGCGCTTGCTTAATGGCAAAGCCAAGGAACTACTTCGATCGCCCTCCCTGCCGGAGGCATACATTAAAGGAGCCCAGAGCGATGATTACGGAGTTTCACCTCTGAAAACAAAAGAGATGAACTCCCTTTACTGGGTGCTACGTGGTATTCCTGATCCTAGAACAAACAATAAGACATACCATATTGGCTCCGTTCTTTCGATTGTTGCCATGGCCATTCTCAGCGGGCACCGTAACATATCCCAGATTCAGCGTTTTGGCAACCAAATGAGCCAGCCGCATCGCAAGTCTATTGGGCTGCGACGGTATAAAGGGAAGAGCAAATTCCTCAACGCCCCGTCCTACAAGGTTTATTACAACCTACTGGATAAACTGGATGTGAATACTTTTGCAAAAATTCTTTCTGAATGGCTCAATGAACACAACGGCAGCTTACCGATAGCGCTGGCTTTGGACGGCAAATTCATCAAAGAAACAGTCGGCATCGTATGTCTCGCAGACCATGAAACTGGGGTACCGGTCGCGATGAAAAAAGCGAAAAAAAAAGAAGGCGAAGAAATCAAAAACAAAGAAAGTAATACAGACAACCAGCACGGAAGTCTCTTATTATATCAGTTCGATACCCAGAGACAAATACACTGAAGAACAGGATATATATGAATCACTTCCGGCTTTAACCGAGGCTGTCGTAGCTGATTCCAACATGGCATTACGTATGATAAAGGGGCGTTTCTGAGGCCAAAAGAAAAAACCGTGGGGGAATGGCAGATTGTTGGATTTCAGTCTTGATAGAATATGTCAGATATGGCGTAATTAGTTTATGGATGCTGATAAAAGAAAAAAACTGGAGTCGGCTGGATTTGTTGTCGGTGATACCCAGCAGTTTTTGAATCTCAGTGATGAGGAAATGGCTGTGGGTGAGGATGTTGGTGAATATAGGGTTGATGGTTCTGTGTGATTGTGAATGTTTTAAATTTTGCCGATATATTACAAATTTTTACAGGCTAAGAGATTTGATTTGCCCTTGTTCTGTGACAATATTAACGTAAAAATACCCTTGTTTTGTGACAGATTCGAATCTGAGTGAGATGTTTGTTAAAATTCAATTTCCTTTTTCAATCTCGTGCAGAGAACGCTGGGGCGTAGAGATTGACCAACAAAATTCGTGAGAGACATAAACAATTTCAGCAGAGCAAAAATTAAACTCTGTGCCTCCGTGACCTCAGTGGTTAAGATTATTTTTCTCTTTTAACATTTGGGTGAAATAGGAACCGACCTTTACGAATGTATACGCCCTCGGTAGTTTACGGTATTTCCCTCAGACTTATTGAAAAAATATGATCGTTCCGGCCGGCGCCATGCTGAAGCCGAAGTTCGGACCAAAGTAGCCGCTTGAGCGAGTGGAATTGCCATCGGGGTAGGCCAATCCTCTGTCGAGATCGACGTCACCTTTCAGACATGGGCCGTCGTAGGTAATTCTGTCGCTAACCGTTTCGGCGCCACTGCGTACGTGATGATCGGTGCCCCCGGTGAACTTCTCGTAGTAGGCACCGATCCGATAGCTCGTGTTGGGATAGAGTGTCACTTCGGATATTGGTTCATATCGGAAACAATTACTGCCATCGATTAGCGGTCCTTCGGCCGGCGAGTTTGTCGTCACCGTGACACTGGCCACAGCGTCTGTGTTTCCTTCTTCCCATATAGCCACCTCGTGGGAGTCATTCAATCCATCGGCGCCATAGTCAAAGACACCTAACTTGGTAACAGTGATAGGGGTATCTCCCACAGTGAACTTGTAGGCAAGGGTCTAGTAAGCATACGTCGAGACTGAGTATTCAACGCCGGACCAATCAGTCAGTGCAATGGTGTCCGCATCAGCTATCTGCACGCTTGTTATGGAAACAAAACATACTAGGGGCGCCCAGAGGCACAATAACATTTTTCGTATTCTTCGACTCATAGCTCATTCCTTCTTCGACAAGTTAATTCTTTTACAGGAGAGATTTTGAGAACAACTTTCAATTATCATACCAAGATGAAACGTGAATTACAAGGGACCACGAACTTTGATCTTAGAACTTTGCTTGGGGCGCATTTGCCTGTTTTGTGCAATTCGAACCTTTTGCGCATGTGAATCAGGCCTTAGGGAGTGCATATCCTCGTGGCGAATCGTTTCTTGTGTCAGCTTCTTGTTGCGTCCATCCCGCTGAGCGGGACGGACATACTGTTTTTTGCTTAAAATTCCCGTTCGGTAATATTCGGTTGGATATTGTTTATCCCATATAGAGGCCGCCATCGATAGAGATGGTCTGGCCGGTGATCCAGGCCGCATCCTCGGAGGCCAGAAAGAGGAAGACAGGTAAGCGCACAAGGTACTCGTTTTGAAAGCCTCATAAACACACTACTTAGCCGAGCGTACGCGGTAGAACTGCTTTTGAGCATCCACATTCAAGATCCACTCAACCTTTTCACCGGCGTTGGTCCAGCTGTTGAGATCTTCGGATTTTTCCAATTGGAGTTGGAGCGAGATGGTGGTGTCATCCACTTCCAGTAGCATCTGGCCAATGGACACATCGAGCACGGCGTTGGAGGGGTATAGCCCGAAGATTTCACCGTTGGCTTGGATGTGGTCGACAGCCCATTTATCGGAAACTTGCGGATTCCAGTTGTGATCCACTTCGAGCTTATCGCCGAATCCATCGTCGTCGGTGTCGGTTTTACGCGGGTTGGTGCCGAGCGATGCCTCTTCGTCGTTAGTCAGTTCATCATCGTCGGCATCGTCGGAGAAGGTGGCTGTGATAGATCTGGTTGATGACATCGTTATGCTTGTGCTCAGATTTGTGCCGGAGGCATCGCCGCCCCAATTCATGAACAGGTAACCCGAAGCAGGTGTGGCAATGACAGTTTGATCGGAGCTGGCGAGATAGAATCCGTCTGCATGACTCAGAGCTCCACCGCCGTTAATGGTTACGTCTAGCCAATAGTTGGTCTGCCAGTTCCAGCTGATGGAGGAATCCTCGGTCAGGGTGATTTCTACGGCGTTGGAGGTTCCTGTGGCCGGAACGGATCCGGTCCCCGACCACCCGATGCATTCATATTGTGTGGTGCCGGCATTCACATGAGCCACGGAACAGTTGACGATGGTTCCCCAGCTGTTAGAGTGCGTTCCTGTGGTTGGAACTGGCGCTCCGAGAGCGGAAGAGATCGTCAGCGCCTTGTCTTCCTGCGGAATGCCGAGAACGGAGAGATGGGCATCATCCAGTTTCGCGCCATACGCGAGGTAGCTATTATAACGGATGGAGCGCGTCTGTGCAGGAATGGGATTGGTTGATATAAATTCTGTCCAGGCAAACAGTCTTGCGGGAGCCGGCAGACTATTGGAACTGATCAGTTGATTGTTGATATCCAAAAACTCCAGCTCGATCCGCGCCGACCCATTTCCACTGATTTGCCATCCTCCGAATTCGACGTTATACATGCCCGAATCGATATCTTCCGCTGTGAGCCCTTGATTCAACAGATTGACTTCCTGATGTACCTGTACCGGACTAGTGCTCCCGGTGGACACATAAATGCCGTCATGAGGTGAGTCATCGTCGAACTTCGACTGACCTTCTCCATCCGTTCGCCAGGCCGTTGTTGAATAGCTGAAATGAGGGCCGATTAGGAGATTGGTGTTAGTCCCCAGATTATAGTTTTCCCCCGTGCAATAGCGGATATCATCGAGAAACGGCATATAACCCCAGAAGGGTCTATGGTTCGTAATGCCGCAAAGATGGGTTACGGCGGTCGGGGCGGAGACCTTCATTTCGATATTAACCAGATCACGAACCGCACTCCATTGTATCGTTCCTTCTCGTTTCATAAAGAGGGTGAAAAGACCATATTTACCTTCGCCATCTACATAGCTCCAATCGATGTCTGCCCGGAATTCTAGTTTTTCGTCATAATTCCACCCATCAGAGCCGTGATGAGAAGTTCCGTTTCCATCTCTGAAGTAAATATAGGCCTGCCCGGTTGCTTGGTTTGAATACTGAGCCCACTCAACTACGGTTGAATTGGTGGTTGTTATCGAGCTGTCACATAATCGAAGCCCTGAAACGCCATACGATCCACTTCCGCCGACTCCAATTTTGGAAAAATGGCGGAAAGAGATAAGATCGGTATTGGTGGTGATTTCAACGGGGATAGCGCGATACATCGCTTTCCCCCATCCATAAGTATCATCGGCAATCATCCAGTAATTCGTGATAGGGGATCCTTCACTTCGGTCGTCAAAGCTTCCCAGTAAAGGTACCCTTGTCCAAGCCGAAATCGCAAAGTATCGATCAAAATCATCGAGGGTTGTCAGGGTCAGATGTTCTTTCAGTGTGGTGATCGTGAGGTCGAGTGGCTTGGTGCCGGTGCCGATCCCGACAAAATCAATTGTATCACCCGGCTCCACCATCATTTCTACGTTAAAGGTCGAGGTGTTGGTTACTGATAGCACAATTCCCGCACCTCTGCGAATTTCGAGACCGGTAATCCCTGTAGCCAGCTCGCCATCAATCTGGATAACCGCCAGACCAATTTCAGCAGGAGCCGTCCAGCGCACAACAGCCGGTTCGTCAAATAGGGTATTCAGTGCTACTTGTCCGGGCGCTACATTTCCGATGGCTGAGCCGGTTTCATTTCTCCATACCTCGTCACCATTGGCTGTCGACCAGCCATTGCCATTCCATGCCAAAAGGAAAAGGGAGGATCCGTTGGGTATGGTGTTGCCAAACCACCCATAGGTCCACGTCGCAGAAGGGTTGTTGCTGGTGGAAAAATTGTTGGCCAAATCAAACTCTGTTGCCAGAGCGGTTACGGAAATCGATACGAGGGTCAGTAGTGTGGCCAGTTTTCTCATTTTTCTCCTGTCATACAAATGTACACAAAAATAGTGTTGCTTCTGAACGTACAAACTCCATCCAATGGCAACTAAGTTATTTAATGATTAGCTAAATATTAACAAAGTGAGAATGGGAATAGTAGTATGAAATTATCAGATTTCTGAAAAAATTTGTGATTTCACCCTAACCCCTTCAGCGCCCTAACCCCTGCCGTTCGAGAATCTTTTCGAACGTGGCCTAGCGCATGCAGAGTCCGCCGTCAATGGAGATAGTCTGGCCGGTGATCCAGGCCGCATCATCGGAGGCTAGGAAACGAACTGCGCCGGCTATCTCTTCGGGTTTTCCGAAGCGGTTCATAGGAATAGATGCCAGCTGTTTTACCCTGCGGGTTTCCGGGATGTCGGCGGTCATATCAGTTTCGATGATGCCGGGGGTGATGGTGTTGACGGTGATACCTGATGCGGCCATCTCCCGGGCTGCTGTCCGGGCCAGCCCCAGCAGGCCGGCTTTGGAGGCGCTGTAGGCGCAGCGCATGAGGTCACCCAGCAATGCGGCATCCGATGATATGTAGATGATACGTCCGGCTCTCTGACGGGCCATCAGTCGTGAAAGTGCTTTGGTTAGCAGAAAGGCGGCATCCAGATTTGCGCTCATCACAGCACGCCAGTCTTTAAATGTTGTGAATGCCAGTAGCTGGCTGTGCATCACCCCGGCATTGCAGACAAGTGTATGAATGGGGCCACAGGTTTCGGTAACCTCTTTAACAAGTGCGGTGATCTGATCCGGCTCATTGAGATCTGCCATGAATGCGGTGGCATTGCCTCCGGCACTCTTGATCTCAGCAACTGTTTTGAGTGCCTCAGTCTGTGAAGAGTGGTAGTGAACCGCTACGTTAAAACCATCTTTGGCAAGTGCGATGGCAATGGCTTTGCCTATGCCTTTGGCGGCTCCTGTGACAAGTGCTGTTTTCATAGTTAATAGGTTAAAGGTTAAAGGGTTAAAGGGTTAAAGGTTGAAAAGGTTGAAAAGGTTAAAGGTTAAAGGGTTGAAAAGGTTGAAGGGGTTAAAAAGGGTTAAAGGGGTTGACAGATTTATTGAACTGTTTGAACCATTTGAACCACTTCAATCATTTCAACCTGAAATATTTATAGTTTCATGAATTGTTTGATGGCGGCTTCGTCCACGACTTCGACGCCGGTTTTTTCCTTTATTTCGGCGAGGTCGAGTCCGTTTTTCTTAGCCAGTCGGCGTGCTTTAGGTGTTGCTCGTATGCGCTCTTTGCGTTCGCGTTTGCTGGTGGATGGGCTGTTGGCGGATTCGCCGCGGTAAGCAGCCATGCAGTTTTCGTTATCTGCTTCGATATCAGGATCCTCTTCGCCGGATGTGCCAATCAGGCCTACAATGTATCCGGTAGGGACAACGCTTTTTACATCAGCGATTACTGCCAGCAGTTCTCCGTCAGCCGGGGCTTCCAGCTCATAGACCGCTTTATCTGTGGTTAACTCAGCGATGGTTTCGCCCTGTATGATAGATTCGCCTACAGATTTTCTCCAGGCGGTGATGGTGACATCAACCAGGTTTGCATCAAGTTGTGGAATAATAATACGTGTCATAAGTTGTCTCCTGTTTGTGCTCTATTGTAGGACATATCGGATGTGGAGGACCAGAAAGAGTTTGGGTGATTTCAGAAGCGGGATTCGGTTCTTTATTCTTATAGGTAATCCTGTTAAAAAAACTTTTATTTTGCGAGTTCAGGCAGCAGGGGTATCATCTGCACATCTGTTTTGTTGCCGGCGGCATCGCCAAAGCGTATTTTCATCCAGTTGTCGCCGGGTGTATGCGGCTTTATGCCAGCCGGTGAGAATTTGCTTTCAATATAGCTGCCCTGCCAGTCGCGGGTTGTGATTCCACTCAGATCATAAGGATAGTATGTCAGGGTGGTTTTGGCAGTCCAGGGGGAGAGTACTAGAAGTGAACGCAGTTGTGATACGGAATCGGCCTTTTTTCCACAGATATATAGGGTGATGTAGCTGACGGTGAAGGCCTTGTTGTCGTCAGCCTGGGAGCGAAGAAGATCGCGCACATTAATGATCAGATCATTCCATACATTGGTTTCGGCTGAGACTGTGCCTGTGATAAATTTCTTATACTCTGGATCAAGCAGGTTGAGAGTGAACGATTCTTTGCGGCCTTTTCTTTTGCGAGCGGCATTGGTGAATGTAAATCTAAAGGGCAGTTTTGGGTGTGGTTTGCTGATTGTTTTGAACGAAATTGCCATGAATGGGTGTTTCTCCGGGTTCCATACTGGGGCAAATTTATGTTGAAGGTAAGCCGATCCTTTGTTTTTTGCTTTGTGTTTGATTTGGAGAACTCTGCCTTCCGGCGTTTGAGCCACCGCTGTGCTGGCATAGGGAGCCTTTGTCAGAACCTCAGTTATGTCTGTCAGGGTCGGTTTGTAGATAAGCGCATTGGCGGGTTTTGTTTCGCCCCAGATCGTGGGGGGGCGTTTGTCAGAGGCTTTGTCAATTGGTATATTGATTATGTAGGGTTTGCATCGGTTGCCGGAGGCATCTGTGATTCCAGAGATTGTAATTGGCAGTTCAGTGCCGTGTTTCATATCACGTACAATCTGTCTCAGTGTCCATATCCAGTCCAGCTGAAAGTGGACCTT
Organism: Kiritimatiellia bacterium; assembly: GCA_027858965.1. Lineage (GTDB taxonomy): Bacteria > Verrucomicrobiota > Kiritimatiellia > RFP12 > UBA1067 > M55B167. The sequence goes on along the minus strand of JAQIBS010000039.1, from coordinate 5,027 downwards.
GCCGTGTCCAATACTGCAGAAGCCATTGTCCAGGGATATATCCAACTCTTTTCCATTGCATGTGAAGACCATATCGTTGATGACCGGAGGAGAGACCGGATCTGTGATGTAAAGATCAATGCAGCTTCCGTTGTATTTTTTGGTGGGAGTGATGGTATGTGTTACAACCGGTTCTTTTCTGTCGAGAATAAATGGTATGTCAGAGGGCTTAGACCATGCGCCCCGCTTGTCTTTGGCCCTGACAACCAGATGGTGAATTCCATCAGGGAACCCTGTGAGTTTTGGTTCGCTGACTTCGCTGTTTTTCACTGGCAGCCACTTGATGTTCTTCAGTTCAGCGGCATCTCTGGCATCGTAGGATTTAATACCTGTCAGGATTGTGTAATCCACCTCTGCAACGCCATCCTGGTCGATATAATCGGCTTTAAAGGCAAAGGGGCGCTGTGGACCGACGGCCGGTCCTGTGGCAACATCGTCAATCTGCAGGTAGCTGTGAAGTCCGCTTTGGTCAGCGGGAGATCTTGATGCAAACATCAGGTAGCTGGGTTTGATTACGGTGCGTTTTCGAAGCGGAAGCTCTCCAAGTGCATCGAAGGGAATGCCGGTCCATGTGTGCCATTTGTCATCTATAATGGCAGGGGTGGCTCCACTATATCGGATATGGGTGTTGAATGTTTCGGAGAATGTGAAACCTGTTGAGCCATAACCCAGGGATGCCCTGCTCATTGGATCACCCCGGTATTTGAACTGAACGATCGGAGTTGCAGCCAGATTGATATTTTTCGTCAGGAATCCATAAAGGCGGTAGGCAATTCCGTTATTTGATATTTTCAGAGTTCCGCCCCTCACAGGGTCAGAGTAGTCGAAAGAGATATCAGCTTTACTTTTGTACAGACCCGCATCCTGTGGGCGTTCCTCAAATGTTTTGATGCCTCCCTCCGGCATCTCAAGAGATAAGAGGGTTGGCGGGAAGTTGGTGGTTTCGTTCATGCGCATGGGCACGACCTGACGGAAGTAGCGTCCGTCGGAGAGCTCAGCTGTGAGGGTCATGTGTTTTGGCTTAAGCAGTTCCAGAGGGATAAGTACGCGGATATTGTTGCCCTCAGTTAAGAAGGGAGCTGGTTCAGCGTCGGCCAGAATCTGTTTGGGCGGCAGCATTGGTGATGGCCACGGGTGAGTGGGGGTTATTAAAACAGAGCCGGGGATGGTGCTGTCTTCTTTGGCCTGTAATCCAAAATTTGCCATCTCCGGTACAGCCCATTCAATGACCGGTTGGGCCGGATCGAGTATTTCAGGAACGGTGACCATCTGCAGCTCGCCTGGAGCAAGGGAGTTGACCACTTTGGCCAGCTCTGCAATCTGACTGCGTTTTTCGGGCGGGGCGGTTAAGGTAGGGATGCCGCGATGGATTTCGCGGAAGCCGCGGATAGCGTACCATGCGTTGGGTGGGTTTCCCTTGAGTCCCTCCTGCATTTCACTGGGCTGCAGATTTCCGAAGCCCTCAATCTGAACAGCCAGATTTTCGCGGATTACTTCAGAGGGAATCCAGATTTCCACCGGTGTCCAGACCATATCTTTTCCTTTGTTTGCGGAAGCGGGGATCTCTTCGCTTTGGCCGGCAATCTTACGTGGCCCGCGGCGTTCGTCAGTGCCGGAGAGAATATAGGTCCAGCCTTGCTTGGGGATCAGACCCTTCTTTTTGTCATTTACCAGGGTGGTGAATTCAAAGTTAATTTTTGCATCAGGATGACGTGCTATCTCAAAGCGCCAGCCCAGCATTTTATCTGGAGATGCGGGTGGAAGGTTGCATTTGACTAGGAAAGTACCTGCCCCCAGCAGTGATGTTACGAACATCTCCGGTTTTCCGCTCTTAACTTTCTTGAAGTTTACAACGGGATGGCTGACGGTATCGAATGACTCCCAGTAAGCGGGAGAGAGCGGTTGAACTACGCGGTCGTTGATGCGGATGCCGGAGTCGACCACTTGAGGTTCGGGCATAGAGCCCGGGCTGCCTGCCGGTATGGAGTGAAATTTATAGGGGCGTGGTTTGATGGATTCTGCGGCAATCTTGATACGGGCCACCATCATTGAGTTGCGATAGGTCCAGATTCCCAGAGAACCATTCTGAAGAGGATGTTCATCGGTTACATTAAAAACCTCTTCATTATCGTAAATATATTGAATGTTTTTGCCGATACGGCGCAGCTGCATTCCATACCAGGCGCCGTGGTAGGGGCGGCCTTTTGCAATCAGAGGCTGGTAGCCTTTGCGGGTAAGGCCTTCGCGGGTCCGCGGGACAAGATACTTTGTTGTGATATCCATCACGTTTCCATTGCGTAGAAGGCGGGAGTATAGCTGGGAGTGATCGGGGTCCCAGCCCGTGGCAATGGCGGTGTAGCCGTCGGATGTGAGATTATTCTTACTCATAACTGTCAGGTTAAGATCTCCCGGGCGTCTATACCAGCCCATGCGCATACCGGCATAGAATTCAATTGAGAAGTCTCCGCTGAAAACATATTTTGACCAGAGGGCAGCTAGAGAGTCCGAGCTTTCGCCATTCATATGCGACCATGTCGGTTCGCAGAAGAAGCGGTTGACTACTTCCCAGCATCCGCCGTTGATTGTCCAGTTATAGAGAGACTCATTGAAAAGGGTGTCGAAAACATTATCGCGCTTGACCAGGGTGTGTTTGAGATTTCCGAGATCTATCCCTTCGATCCGCATGCGGCGCCCCTTCATCGGCTGATCGAGGTGGGTTTTCGCAATGAGAATCTGATCGCCACCCAGCCAGATCGTATTATCTTCAACTCCAATGGTGAAAAGTTTGATCTTGGTTTTTTCATAGGGCACGTCGGGAACATCCTCAGCCTTGACTGAAAGTACGGCCTGAGTGGAAGATGTGGATAAGTAGAGGTTGATAATGTTGTTTGATACAGCTACGCGGCAGAGCCCATTGGATGAACCCTCCGGGATGCAGAGGTGCAGCTCTGAGTTGTTGACAACCGGCAGTCGTACTTGAACCGCCCCTGTGATATCTCCTTTAAACCAGGTTTTGCCATCTTCAAAAGTCACCCACTGTCCTTCAGGTGAGGCCCAGTGACGCATATAGGGATCATTGACATAGAGAGGATTCTTTTCAAAGCGTTCTGCGATTGTGGCATCTTTTGATGTGACTTTCGGGGTTGTGAAAAACAGGTCATCAGGGCTGGAGGCCAGCACTCCCTGAATGCCTCCCGGTTGTTCAGCTGGACGGGCAAAGCAGACCAGTTTGTCATCGGCATACCCTTTCAGTTCAAAGGGGCGCAGGGCATCCAGTGCCAGCTGGACACGGTTGCTGGTAAAGGGGGTTGTGAATGTATCAAGAATGACAGTGCCGGCTCTGCTGACAGAGCTCAGAGTATAGGTCCGGTTGGAGAGTGACTGGGTGCAGGAGAAACTGTAGAAAGGCGCGGTGTTGCTGATAGCGCCGCAGGTGAGGCCAAATGTGAAGGTGTCTGATTTAGATACAGCCAGCGTCTCCTGACGCAGGGGTGCTGATCCGGGGGTGCCGTACTGCCAGTGGTTGGTGTTTGCAGTAGGGGGCATGTAGGCCCAGCAGGTATCGCCGCGTACGAGCGAACTGATACGGGGGGTATCGGGGCGGGTGAGAAAATTGATATCTCCCGGAGTCGCAATCATAATATCTTCATGAGTGGATGCAGAGACATCATCAAAGCGGGTGACCTCTCCATTGGACATATTGGAAAAAAGACCAAAGCGTCCACCGGGTGGCAGCTGCATGCGGCGGCGTATGACCGTAATGTGGTCTGCCATGCAAATCACAAAGTTATCGAGCAGTTTGATTTCAAGCATGAGCCATTGACCGGCAGGCAGTTCTGTTTGCACTGATTCCAGATAGAGGGGCGGGGCATCCGGGCTTTTTGGCTGCTGCCAAAGGTCCAGAGCCAGATGTCCGGATTCATAGTCGGTTCGTGCGGTGAAGGCCATGTAACCGCCCTGTTCCGCTGCCAGAAAAACAATACCGTTGGTGCCGCTGTTATGCTGAACCGAGGCACGCATGTCATAATGGGAGTAAAATGGCTCACCGGAGAGAACCACGGCGTTTGTGCCGCCACCCTCAAGGGTATAGAAGTTAGGGCTTTTTTCCGGTTTTGGCTGGCGGGCCAGTTTATAGCCGCCTGTGCCGGTCACGGTTCCGGTCACGGAGTGCAGTTTCCATGATCCGCTCATGATCTCCCAAGAGGGAGGAAAGGCGGAGCCGGCTGGAACCAGAAAGTTGTCAGCATAAGTGAAGCTGCCCAGCTTTTGCGTGTAGTCATCAATGTCATCCTCAGAGGGTGATTGAATCGGGGGGTGTTTTATCTGCATTGCACCGTTCCAGAGCTCCGGCATGCGGGCCACTACCTGGTTATTGATGTAGGCGGTCCATGACCGTTCCGTGCGTTTGAGGGTGAACCAGCAGAGAGCGCTGTCGATTTCAGGGGTCGGATAGGTTGTGATCAGCTTTTTGGCCTCTGCTGAAAAGAACCGTTTTGGGGATAGTTTGCAGGTTGATTCACCCTGTTCAAGCCTGAGCTCAAAGGCGGAGTTGTTAGCAGGGTTGACCACTCTGATTTGCATTTTACCATTATCCGGTTTCAGATTCATGGCTGCCAGTTCATTCGGATGTTCAACCTTGAGTCGGGTTATGAACTCCTTCTGCTCCGCATGAATCAGAGTCGTAAGAGAGGTCAGTAAAAGTAGCGCAGAGCAGAGAGTTTTAAAAGATTTATCAAATATCATAATTTTTAGCACACCGTAGATTAGTAATAGCCATTAATAATAGCAATTTTTATGCCGCACAAAAAGATGGTATATTACGCGTTATGCAGTGCTTTTGACAACGAAAATTGCATTTTTTGCTTGTTTTAGGGAGAAGAGGTGTGTTGTTTAGAGTGCAGGGCGCGTAGTGCCGAGCGCATGTTAGGGGTTAGGGAGGTTATGGGTTAGGGAGGTTAGCGGTTAGGGAGGTTATGGGTTAGGGAGGT
>JAQIBS010000181.1 GCA_027858965.1 Kiritimatiellia bacterium | reverse complement strand
CTCGATGTCGGCTCATCGCATCCTGGGGCTGGAGAAGGTCCCAAGGGTTTGGCTGTTCGCCAATTAAAGCGGTACGCGAGCTGGGTTCAGAACGTCGTGAGACAGTTCGGTCCTTATCCTCTGTGGGCGCAGGAGAATTGAGAGGAACATTCCCTAGTACGAGAGGACCGGGAATGACTGACCAATGGTGTTCCGGTTGTCACGCCAGTGGCATCGCCGGGTAGCTACGTCGGGAACGGATAAGCTCTGAAAGCATCTAAGAGCCAAGCCTCCCTCAAGACAAGTTCTCCCACTCGAAAGAGTCTAAAGGCAGGTTGTAGACTACGACCTTGATAGGCTGGGCGTGTAAGCATAGTAATATGTGTAGCGGACCAGTACTAATCTGCCGTGCGGCTTGGCCGTTTTAAAGAAACTTCACACGAAGATCAACTCGAAAACAATATTGAGTTGCGAGCGATTTTAACTTACCAGACTATGCAATTTACTTTTTTCCAGCAAAAAAGCTGGACACGGATTTTTCCGGTGGCTTTAGAGGGGAGGTAACACCCGTTTCCATCCCGAACACGGAAGTGAAGAGCCCCATCGCCGAGGGTACTGCAGGACTTGCCTGTGGGAGAGTAGGACGCTGCCGGGAATTTTTTTTAGGCCGCAGATCTTTAACGAGATCCGCGGCTTTTTTTTGTGCCCTTCGACAGGCTCAGGGCAGGCCCGGCCATTGCGTGGAGTGGCGAGTGGCGAGTGGCGAGTGGCAGGTGGCAGGAGGGATGTGTGGTCACCGTTGGCGATGGGGGAAGTAATAACATTGGGCCCATGTGGCTCATGTGGCCCATAACACTACAGGCTCACAATACTATCAGCATAGAGCACTGAAGCGTTAAGCGAGTGTGATCTCAATCTGCTCTCGGGTGGTCAGGTTCTTGCGGTTGGCGATACCTTTTTTTATATCATCCGGTCCGAGGAATATAGCATCGGCAGCGGTGCTATCCCCAGCTCTTGCGAAAAACTGTTTGGGTTTAAGTTTTTTGAGCATTAAATTGACATACTCACCGTTGGAGCGGATGCTGTTTGCAAGCAGCATTGCTGCCTCGCGCTGTTCTGGGAACATGTAGCCTATGATGACACCCTTGCGGTCTGCATCAGGACTTTCACTAATGTACTCCTTAAGCACCTCCATGATGACCACATCGCCAAATCCAAGACCTACTGCAGGAGTTGGTGCTCCTCCTATGGTTGTGAGCAGGCTATCATAACGCCCACCTCCAAAAATGGCTCGGAATTGCCGTTTGGCATCAAATGCCTCAAAGACAATACCGGTATAATAGGCCAGTCCTCTAATGATGGAAATATCAAAGAGTAGGCGTTCTTTTATGCCGTATATTTCGGCTAGCTGGAAAAGTTCCCGTAAAGTTTTGATAGCAGGGGATTCAGCGGTGGTGAGTTCAGCAGCCTGATCAATAGTTTCTACAGCCAACAGCTCAAAGGTCTTCGAGATTGCTTCGGCTGAGAGATTTTCTTTTTCCAGCAGAGCTTTTATTTCGTCATCGCTGATTTTGCCGCGTTTGTCAAGGGCCAGAAAAACCGCTGCGTGATGTTCAGCCGGGATACCGGAGGCCTCAAGCATTTCGGCAAGCAGCGCCCGGTTATTGATATGAATGTAATAGGCGTCTTCCGGTAATCCCATCTTTTTAAGAGCCAGTACGGTTGCGGCTATGACCTCAATCTCAGCTGAGATGCTCTTTTCTCCTATAATATCCATATTCCACTGGTAATGTTCGCGTTTACGTCCGCGTGTCATTCTCTCATAGCGAAAGCATTGTGCGGTTGTATACCATTTGATAGGAAAGGTGAGGCGGCCCTGACGGGCAACGATCATGCGGGCCAGAGTGGGGGTCATCTCGGGGCGAAGGGCCAGTTTGCGTCCACTTTTATCCTCAAAATGATATATCTGCTCAGAGACCTCCTCGCCGCTTTTACGCTGTAGAAGTTCAAGAGATTCAACTACACATGCATCATAAGGTTGGAATCCGTATGATGCAGAGGCTATATGCCAGGCCTCGAAGACTCGGTTGCGCAAGCGCATATCTTCAGGATAAAAATCACGCATGCCGCGTGGTGGTGCGAAGGATATGGTTTTTTTACTCATTATTTTCTGGGGGTTAGAGATTAGGGAGCTGAAGGGGTTAGGGGTTAGGGAGTTGAAGGCAGCTGGATGGGCAGACAAGTTGCTTTGTGGGATGTTGAATGTGGTATGTAGGATGTGTATGGTTACTCCGCTCGAGGTATGTTTCGTAGGTTTCTGGCCTAGCGAGTCGACCACGGGGCTCTTCCTGCGTTTCACTTCCCACATACTGCAAGAGTTTTGTTGCCTGTCTTATGTGTGAAGTTCGCCTTAGTTCAGGGGGGTTGGTGCCGGGTTGGCCAGCATTTCGCGCATACGTTTGCCAGGTTTGAACTTGATTACCTGTCTGTTTGGAATTTTGACTTCGTTCTCCGGTTTGTTGGGATTTCTTCCGATACGTCCCTTACGTTCAACCTTTTCAAAAACACCAAAGTCGCGAAATTCGACATGCTTGTTTTCAGCGAGTGCATCAATGATGCCGTCGAGTGTAAGTTGAACCACGATTTGGATTTGCTGCTGTGACAAACCTGCTGTGGAGGTGTTTTTATTGGTGGCGATATAGTTAACCAGCTCTTTTTTTGTAAGAGAGGCTCCAGGTCCGAATTTAGCATTTTCAATCATGTTAATGTCCTCGAATTAATACGGTTAAAGTAATTTATGAATTGCACCTTTGAAACATTTCTTCGGCTAACTGGATGATGCTTTTGGCCGCTTCTTCAACAGGTACCTGTGTGTTTTTCTTGCTACTGCGCTGTTTGATCTCAATACTGTTATTCTTGAGTCCTCTGGCTCCGACAACAACACGTAAAGGACAGCCAATCAGATCGGCATCTTTGAATTTAACGCCGGGGCGTTCGTTGCGGTCGTCAATAAAGACATCCAGGTTGTGGTCAGTCAGTTCTTTTTCCAGTCCGTCAACAACATTGTTAACCTGGTCATCGGAGGGGTCAAGGTTCAGAATTGTGATAGCGAAGGGGGCAACAGAGATTGGCCATATGATACCATCTTTATCGTTGCTTTGTTCAATTACCGCCTGCAGGGTGCGGGTGACACCGATGCCGTAGCATCCCATGACCATTTCAAGACTTTCGCCCTTATCATTAAGGTATTTGGCTTCAAAGGCCTCAGTGTACTTGGTGCCAAGTTTAAATACATGGCCGACTTCAATGCCGCGTTTTATCTGCATTCTCTCCCTGCAACGCGGACAGCAGTCGCCTGCTGTTACTATTACAAGGTCTTCATATGCAGTGACATCTGTATCGCGCTCAATGTCCACGTTTTTGATATGAGAATCGGCTTTATTTGCACCTGTAATAAGATTTGTCGCATTTTTAAGAGAGTTATCTGCAAATATTTTAACAGACAGGCCCACGGGACCGGCAAATCCAGCCGTCGCACCGGTTACTGATAAAATGGTTGCGTCGTCAGCCATCTCGAGTTTCTTTGCCTGCAGAACTCTTTTCAGCTTATGTTCATTTAACGCTCTGTTTCCTGGGATAATAATGACAACGGGTTGGTCATCGGCCAGATATATCAGAGTTTTAATAAATGCGGAGGATTTGCACTTCAGGAATGATACAAGTTGGTCTATGGTCTTAATTCCCGGGGTTTCGATCTCCTCTATTGCGGGGCAGAGCTGCGCCTCTTTTTCTGGAATTATGCGTTCTGCTTTTTCCTGGTTGGCGGCATAACCACATGCGGCACAGTCAACAATCCCATCCTCGCCGGAATCGGCAAGCACCATGAATTCATGTGACCATTGGCCTCCTATGTCTCCTGTATCGGCCTCAACGGGACGGGCATCGAGTCCGCAGCGATTAAAGATTCGCACATAGGCATTATACATGGCCTTATAGGATTTATCAGCGTCATCCATGGACGCATCAAAACTATAGGCATCTTTCATGATAAACTCTTTGGCACGCATCAGGCCAAAGCGCGGGCGTATTTCATCTCTGAACTTAGTTTGGATTTGATAAACGGTGCAGGGGAGTTGACGATAGGAATTAATCTCATTTGAGAGTAGTTCTGTTACAACCTCTTCATGGGTGGGGCCCAGAGCCATGAGTCTTTCGGCGCGGTCTTTGAGTTTGAACATACCGGGCCCCATAGTTTCTAGTCTGCCGGAGCGTTCCCAGAGTTCAGAGGGCTGAAGTGCCGGCATAAGAATTTCCTGTGCTTCGGCTTTGTTCATCTCATCACGCACAATTGCGCTGATTTTATGCAGAGTTCTCAGCCCTAATGGCATAAAGGTGTAGAGCCCTCCGGCGAGTTTACGCGCCAAACCGGCGCGGATCAATAATTTATGACTGTTGATTTCGGCATCCTGGGGATTATCCCGAAGAGTGTTTAAAAGTGTTCGCGACCAGCGCATGGATATGGTGTCCTTCCTAACCTTCGTAGTAATAAGAAATTAAGGTAACATTTCACCGAAATTCGGACTTTTAATCAAGATAAAAATTCAAAATAAAAACACTTGCCATAAATGGCAATAAAAGAGAGAATAAAGGGATGCTAATAGACAGATTAGGAGTGCGATGATTTTGAGAAAAAAGGGATTTACTTTAATTGAATTGCTGGTCGTTATGGCGATTATCGGTATGCTGGCTTCAGCGCTGGTATTATCGCTTTCCAAAGCTGGAAAGATTGCGACTGATATGAAATGCAAGGCAAATTTGAAAAACCTGGCGCAGGCTGTGCAGGCATATGTAGTTCAGAACGGACACTATCCGGAGGCTTATCCGCATGAGACTGATGATATTGATAGATATCCCCCCACTGGCAGGATTTGCCAGATATATAAGCACACCCCGGCGTGGGTTAACTGGGTGGGACCTGGTTACTGGGGGAAGGACAACTCAGGTATTGATAAGTCACAGAAATCTGCGATGACAATACCTACAATTTCAGGTAGTATTGGTTATAATTCGATTACAAATGGTGCGTTATGGAGTTATACAGGAAAAGATTTTAATACATATCTTTGCCCTGCTTATAAAAAGGCGGCCGTTGCCGCTGGGGTATCGGAAGTCTGGCGCTCTTATGTGATGAATTATCGCTTTAATTGGCGTGATGACGATGGCGATGCTTTCGAGGGGCCGAGATTTCACTGGATTGGTAATTTTGTGAGTAGTGGAAAAAGCACTGACCGAAATCCTGAGAGGGTGTTGTTGTTTGCAGAGCTGCCGGCTGATGATATTGATTTGTCAGCGGAGGCTGTTGACGGCAGCATTGATCCGGATGGTGCGAATGAGACTATTGGATTTAATCACTTGGTGGGTAAGCGTAAGGTTGCGCATGTGGTTTTTGTAGATGGACATGTGGGTGTGTTGATGGAGCCGAGGGGATCTAGTGAAGCTGACCTGCTTTCGTTGACACGGAGTCTTTGCAAGGGAGCGGAAATAGACATGGATATTCTGCAGAAAATGCGGTGATTCCGGTTTATTGGTATGTTATATGCTCTTAAATTAGTTTAAGACAGGATCTAAAATAGAGATAGTGTGGAAATTTGATATGAGATTATATTTAAATATATTTTATTCACTATTGATAGTGATGTTTTGCTTGAATGCGACGGCGCAGTATACATCTCTGCCGGATAGCCGTATTATTCAGCTGGATGACTATGGTGATGATTCCAAGTGGACTAGTCATACTGGCGAGTTAGCTTTTTGGCTTCGATCAGCATTAAAAGACGGGACTGAGCATGTCCATTCTGCAGGATGGAATATTCATAAAGCGCGTACGGGTGATGCAGGCAACTATGGAAGAATTATTCCGCCCTATGCTTCTACAAATTTCGCTGTGAATTTGCGTAATGAAGGAGGGGGAGGAATTTTTGTAGAATCTCCTTATTATGAAGATGGTGCTGGAACCTTGTATTTTGAGGCTGTAAATAATGAGCAACTTGTAAACATGACTGTTTATATTGCAACGAATATGTTGGTTGGTGGCGGAATTGCACCAATGCAATCCTTTACAAATTCAACCTTTTCCTATAATTGGGTTGAGGTAGATTCTGTTGCTTTAAATTATACAGGTAGTACAGGCTTTGGAAGGTTTCGATATAATTTTAATTATTATGATCCTGTAAAATTTCAAATCATGCGTTCATCGCCTCAAAACAGCTCATTTTCTGCTGATTATAATCTGTTAGTTATTGATAATATACGTGTTTCATTTCCTCCATCGTCTGTTGATTTAAATGAGTTAGATTCTAACATCAATGCAAGTCCTGATTTTTCTTCAGGAATTCTTAATCTTCGTTGCAAGCTTGATCGTTATAATGCTGATCAGGCAGTTACTGACCCAACCGTTTCTGTTGTTTATCGAACGGCTTCTGAACAAGGTGGTGCTTTTGGATCATGGGTTACGCAGCAATTAAACTATGTGAGCGGTACCGGTGATGGAGTTACCGGGTTGGAGTACTCCGGTTCTGTTGTTGTTACAGCCGAGGGTGACATAGAGTATTATTATTCTTCTGATTTTGATGGGTATTATGCGTCACCTGATTATACGGGTTTGAACTATTCCTATCCAACTGAGTCACTTGCACCAATGTTATTTTATCAAGATGATGGCATGGGGGGGAGTGCTCCTTTTACAAAGAGTTGGGCATTTGGAGTAGTTCCGCCTGTAACGTTTCTTACGTTCGATCGAATCTTGTTGTTTGATGATTATGATGAAGACTATTGGAAACATTGGGGGACTGCTGCATTTTGGCTAAATCCTGATATGAGAAATGGTACGTATCATACGAATGATGCCGGCTGGAAAATATCTGAAGCTCGTACTGGCAATATTTCGCTTTATGACCGGATTGTACTTCCTGATGTCGCGACAAATTATGCTTGCAATTTGCGCAACATAGAAAATTCTATGATAGAGTCACCTGTTTTTGATGAAGGCGTCGGGACGCTCTTCTTTGAAGCGGTTAATGGGAATTCCCCCGTTGTCTTGTATGTGTATATGACGACTAATATGTTTGACTCTGTTAATTGGGTGAATGAGGAACTGGGCCAGGAGGAAGGGGGTGGCCTTTCTAATGTTTGGCATGAGATTGCGGTTATTGATTTGGATTATAATACTCCTTCTGACTTTTATCGATATTTGCGTAAGTTTAATTATAGAGGCAAAGTTAAATTTAAGTTTGTTCGGAGCGGAATAATTAGTGGACTTCCCGCAGATTCCAATTATTTAGTTATTGATAACATCCGTATCTCACCGCCCCCTACAGATGTTGAAATAAGAAAGACAGAGGTGGTCACTAATCCTGGATATCCCAATGCCAATAGTGACTTTACTGTTCGTTGCTATGTGAGTAATACGGATACGAATGTTCCAACGGAGAATCGCAGTGTGTTGCTGGTTCATCGCTGGCGCTATCTTTCGCAGCAGGTTAATGACTGGCAGACCAATGAGATGAGTATTGTCAATGCTGGCGATGGCAACGGTAATGATGAGATTTATCAAGGCACGATTGACGCGCCCAATGATGTTGGTGATATTGAGTATTATTATATAAGCTATTTTGACGGGTATGTTTATGAGTCACCGGATTATACAGGGATGGGTTTTGAGTATCCTTCAGAGAATCTTTCACCACAGGTGTTTAGAGAGGAGGCCTCTGGAGGAGATGATGAATTTTCGTTCCGTTTACGCAATTATGACTCTGTGTATGGCAATCTGTATGTTGTCAGTGATCAGCATGCGCAGCCGATTCAGATGGATTTGATCGGCGACCATCAATGGCGTGGAATGGTTCCGCTTATCGGGGTTGCTCCTACAAATATGAGTTGGAATCTGATGGCAGAGAAGGAGTATTTTAGCGGTGACGAAAGCTATGCAACAAACCATACCTATTGGTCAGCCTCCGCTTCTTTGAATAGAGTGGTTCCCTCATTGCCTTATTCGGGTGTTTTTGTTGAAACAAATGAGAGTGCCCGCTTCACGGTTGAGGTAAAAGATGGCGGCTATATGATGGTGTCCTTTAATACGGAGATACGTGAGTTCCTTATTACCAGGGCGGAGTATCAGAACTTTAATGCATGGCCTGCCCAGGATGATTATTTTTCGGAAAGTAGCGGGCAATCCGATAAACAGCGATTTGAGAATACCTTCGATGAGTGGCCTCTTAGTGAGGATGGGGGTTATTTTGAACCTTTCTTCAGGACTAATAAATTAGTGAATGTGTATTATCGCGAACCTTTTCGCACTCCGCTGGACTGGATGGCCGGTAGTGCCGCTTATGTTTCCGAGCGGATTCTGGATACAGAATATGGCCCGGAAGGTATTAATAATTTCCGAAATCTGGCTTTGCGACTCAAAGGTGGTGATACCGATCTTGGCTTGGGATATGTTTATAATACTTCGGACACTCTGCCGGATGGACTGAAGCAGATTAATTTTAAAGCAAGAGTTGGGCAGTCCTCCGATAATACCCAGATCTGCTATAACAAAAATAATTTTGTTAGCTATGACTATGCGGTCAAGGTTAAGGCGGGTGCTGGAAATAAATCACCTGAAAACCCCTCTGTCTCAGTGATTGCTTATTATCAGGATTATCAGAACTTTTATGAGTTTCGTGTGGTGCAGCGTGCTAATGCCTCTGATACGATTAACAATGTGAATGACAGGCGTGCTGATTTTTATCTGTATAAATGGGTTGATGGAGTGCCGTACGTACTTAAAAGTAAGTTGGACTTGAATTCCAATGTGGATTTAACGATTTCGACCACCACCCAGATTGGCCTTAACTCTACTTCTGGAAACACTGTGATCAAGTGCTCGTATGGCACACTCTCTGGTATTGTCAGCTATACAGATACAGACGATCCTTTTCTAATGGGTACATTTGGTCTTCTCTCATCAGAGTGTTTCGCTAATTTTTCGCAGATGACCTATCAGAATTCTACGACCGCTGGAGATGCCACTGGTGGCTCAACGGATGTTTTAGGGCCTGGCATTTCTGATATTAATAATGGTCAAAGATCGGATTGGTTTGTTCCTGCCGGACTTTATGAATTTCGGACAGATGTAACGCCAGCAGGTATTTACAAAGTCATCCCTGATCAGAAACTGAATGTCTATATTCAGTCGACAGAGTATGATTCCGACCAGGAACCAGCTGGTTCAGGAACTTCAGCTTGGACTCTTTATACGACAATTGATGTTCCTGATTATGAATATGAGGATCTGTCGCTTGATCTTGAGATGTGGCAATCGCACTTTGTTATGCTTCAAGTTGGAGATGGAGAAAGTGATGTGGTTGTGGATGAGCTTGAGGTTCGGTCGTGGCATGGACGGGAGATACCCGATACACAGGGAAACACCGATTGGCTGGCATCCGAGGCCTGGGTTGTTTCAAATGGCGTTGGTGTTGCGGCAAATCAGGTGATTCAGCTCAATCATTCACGGGCCGATCCGGATGTTGATCAGGCGGTCAGGTCGCCTTATCTGGTTAACGGTATGGGGCTGATGGAGTTTGATTACCGTGTGGTGAGACCTCCCGCAAAGCTGATAGTGCAACGCGCTTTTGGCTATTCTTCGGGTTCATGGTCTAATGTAGCCGAGGTTGTGGTCACAAATGTCACTGACTGGGCGCATACTACTGCATATCTGGGATCGTTTGATGAAGGTTATCTGCGGGTTCTTAATGCGCGTGAGGATGAATATACCAATGCACTGGTTGAACTAAATAATGTGGTTGTATGGGATGAACCTTTTGTTGATGAAAACTCCTGGCGTTCTTATAACTCTAAGATATCTGCGGCTGATCCAATGCGCTTGCTGCTGGATGAGAGCAAGGGCTGTTTTCTTAATAACGATGAGGTTGATGAAGCAAATCCCTCTCCGCAAGATAGAGATTTTCCTAATTTGCAGAGCCCCGTGCTTGTGAATGGATTGGGAGTGTTGACATTCCAGGCTCGGGCCTATGATGCTGGTGAGCCGGCAACTGTTGATGTGTGGGCATCAACGAATGGATGGTTGCTTCCACGTGATAATTGGGTGAAGGTGAAGACCTTTGAAAATATTGATCATGAGTTCTACAAAACATACACCTATGAACCGGTTGATGGATCAAACTATGACTCTCTTCGTTTGGAAACAACTATTGGCGGAGAGTCTAAACGAGTCTGCCTCGAGGAAGTTGCTATCTCTGAACCGGTGTATCCCGGGTTTGATATTATTAATGTTAAACTGCTTATGAAAAACAGGCTAAATGAATTTGATTTTAAACGTCGGCCGCAGCCTATGACCTATGAGGATGTGCATGTGGAGGCTTTCGTTTCCAATAAACAGTTATCACCCACAAATATAGTGCTGTTTGTGGACTATTATATCGGAGACTCTGTCTGGGGTGCTGATAACTGGTCAGGTTTTAAGGTAACAAGGCGGATGTATGCAGTTGCAGGAGAAGATGATCTGTATCGCACCAGTGATACCGATAACGGATATCTGAATATACCTCCGTCTCTGGTCGGCAGTATTCCCGGGCAGGAAGATGGAACGATTGTTCAATATCGCGTTAGAGCACAATATGAAGATGATGAGGGGATGTATCTTGAAGAGTATCAGGAGGTGTTTGTTAATCCTCCTTGGTATTATCCTCTTAACAAGAATGAAGAAAGAAGTGACGAGGGTTGGTCGCCCTATTATATAGTTTATGGAGTTCCTCTTGGCACTGTATATATAAATGAGATTAATGTGGGTGATGTTCGGTATGATAATAATTATAATACACTGCACGGTATCTGGGAGCATGCTTATATTGAAATTGCCATGCCATTCTGGCTTGACCTTGGCGGTTGGTCGATTGAGTTAGTAAAGGGAAGTAACTATGAAACAGCATATACAATCCAAATTCCGCAGGGGCTTCCTTCACAAACTTCTGTGACTAATGGTTATGCGTTTTTTGTGATTGCGGATGCCATTTCTCCGAGTGTTTATACACCGGTATTGCCAAAGGTTGATTATGCTTATCCCGGGCTGTCTGCCGGGATGCCTCCCAGGATAAAGCCGGGTGGGTATAGATTGCGTCGTCCAGAGGGAATGTATGAACAGGTGATCGCTACTGATGATGCGTTATGGAATGGGGCAGGCAGTAGTTATAATGGACAGTTATGGGCTGATTCTGATCCAGATGGATTGTTCGCATATATTGGCGAGGAGTATAATGAGGGCTCACTTTCTCGTGTTGATACGAATGCAGCATCTATTTATGCTGGTGATTCAACAAATAACTGGTTTTACCCGCTCTTCCCCGAGTGGGGTCCGGATCATCCTGACTTTGCTAAAAACTATACTCCTGGTATGCCGAATGGTCTTCAATTTCTGCTTAACGGGAATGAACTTTTCCCAGGAGTTTCCAATGCACTTATTAATTCAAGTTTAACACAGTTGCGGGGAACACAAAACGGGCGTCGGGTTCAGAATTATTCACTTAAGCTGCCAGTGGGTGCAACATCCAATGTCGTTTATGAGATTGATGAATGGTATCGTATGGTCTCGCTGACCGCTAATTCGGTTGAGGTGCTGCCGTCTGGTAGTGAGGTTACAAATTACACCTATGATGTGAATGAGATTGAATCCGATGTTAATCTTGTAGCTAGAATCAATATCCGCGAAGACCTAACAGATTATGAGAATAATTCAGAGGTCTTGAATTGGGTTCTGAGTTTTGATGAGGGGGATCTGGTTCCCATGTTCTATAATGATCAGCTGCTGGATTTGACCGAGCAGTACTGGCTGGATGCCAATCCGACCATTTCGAATGAGTTTAACTGTATTATCAGGAATTTCTCTTTTGATAATCAGACAAACCTGCATGTGCTGTTGGAAATGAAGCTAAATCAGAACAATATGACAAATATTCAGGGTGGTGCTGTTCTTAAGTTACAGGCAAAAGAAGATCTGTCGGCTGCGAATTGGGATTTAATAGCCCAATATTATTTGACTTCGGCTTCATTCGGAGTTAACAATCAATGCCTTGCAGTTATTCCAAAACCGTTCCAGTTTATGCTGAGCGAATATAATATGCAGAAATTATTCCTGCGCTGGGTTATTGAGTTTGATGATCCACGTGTCATTATCAATGAACTGGAAGATCAGAGTGTCCCTTAAACAATGACTTGAGCTTTATGTCGGAGAGTTTGATATTGTCCCGGCATGAAGTTTTGTGTTTAAACGCCACGTAGGTTTTTTACGACAGCTCCGATAATAAACAGAAGCACAATGACGATTAACGATTTGCGTTCTTTTGGAGTAATTTCGTTGAGGAGTGCACGGCTTTTTTGTGCGGTTTTTTCTTTTATCTTCCTGAAATCCATCTCTGCTGATTACTCGTGTTTTGTGTTTTAAATCTTATTATCTCTGATATGGAAAGCACTACCGCACTATGATACTATATTTCCTCAAAACTATGGGATTTTAATATGATGACAAAAGAATATGATTTTGCTGCAATAGAAAAAAGGTGGCAGGCGTACTGGGAGAAAAATAAAACCTTTAAAGTTAATGACTTTGAGGAGGGAAAACCAAAGTTTTACTGTCTGGATATGTTTCCCTACCCCAGCGGCGCCGGATTACATGTCGGTCATCCTGAAGGTTATACCGCCACTGATATTTTATGCCGCTACAAGCGCATGCGAGGATTCAATGTTCTGCATCCTATGGGGTGGGATGCCTTTGGCCTGCCTGCTGAACAATACGCGGTTGAGACTGGTACGCATCCAGCGGTTACCACAGAAAAAAACATCAATAATTTTCGTAAGCAGATTAAAGCACTTGGGTTCAGTTATGATTGGGATCGTGAGATCAATACAACCGATCCGAAATATTACAAGTGGACACAGTGGATTTTTGAGAAGCTCTATGAAAAAGGGCTGGCGTATGTGGCCGAAGCTCCGGTTAACTGGTGTCCTGCTCTGGGGACGGTGCTTGCCAATGAAGAGGTGATTGATGGTCGTAGCGAGCGAGGAAATCATCCGGTTGAACGACGTCCCATGCGGCAGTGGATGCTTCGGATCACTGATTATGCAGAAAGATTGCTGGCAGACCTTGATGATTTGGATTGGTCAGAAGGTATCAAAGAGATGCAGCGTAACTGGATTGGCAAATCTACCGGCGCTGAGGTCGATTTTGAAATTGCCGGAGCGGGAAGGTCGGTCACCGTTTATACTACGCGGCCGGATACATTGTTCGGGGCAACATATCTGGTGCTGGCACCTGAGCATGAGCTGGTTGATACCATCACTACAGAAGAAAATCGTGCGGTCATCAATGCCTATCGCGATTCCGCTTCAATTAAGAGTGATATGGATCGGACAGAGCTTAATACAGATAAAACGGGTGTTTTTACAGGGGCTTATGCCGTTAATCCCGTTACTTCTGAAAAAATTTCTGTCTGGGTTGCCGACTATGTTTTGATCAGTTACGGAACAGGAAGTATTATGGCGGTCCCTGCGCATGATTCACGTGACTTTGATTTTGCCAAAAAATTTGATATCCCTGTTAAGTGTATTATTTCTCCTGATCCTGAAGTTGCCACAGCTGAGCGGATAGCAGCAGTGCAGGCCGGCGATAGCTGCTGGACTGGTAATGGAGTTATGGTTGATTCTGCTAATGCCGATGGGCTTGATATTAACGGGCTGGAGGTTACAGAGTCCAAGGCTGCGACAATTCAGTGGCTGGAAGCCAAGGGTATTGGTAAAGGCGCTATCAAATACAAGTTGCGTGATTGGCTTTTCAGTCGGCAGCGCTATTGGGGGGAACCATTTCCTCTGATTCATATGGAGGATGGTAGCTCTCGACTTGTTAATGAGAATGACTTGCCTCTGACTCTGCCTGAGATGCAGGATTTTAAGCCAAGTGCAACAGGGAAACCTCCTCTTTCAAAAGCGGCTGAATGGCTTGATTATGTTGATCCGGTCACAGGCCTGAAGGGAACGAGGGAGACAAATACCATGCCGCAGTGGGCCGGTTCCTGTTGGTACTATCTGCGTTACATTGACCCTCATAATTCAGAGGCAGCGGTTGATCCGGAAAAAGAGAACTATTGGATGCCTGTGGATCTTTATGTGGGTGGTGCTGAGCATGCTGTTTTACACCTTCTGTATGCTAGGTTCTGGCATAAGGTTCTCTTTGATCTGGGATATGTTTCCACAAAAGAGCCATTTCAGAAGCTTGTGAATCAAGGGATGATTCTGGGAATATCTTATAAGGATAGTCGCGGTGCTCTGGTTCCGATGGAGCAGGTTGAGATGCGCTCCGAGGGCGCGTGCCATAAAGAAAGCGGCGAGAAACTCGTTGAATTTCCGGCAAAAATGTCTAAATCATTAAAAAATGTGGTTAACCCGGATGATGTTATTGTCGAGTACGGTGCTGATAGCATACGTCTCTATGAGATGTTCATGGGGCCGCTGGAGGCGGTTAAACCGTGGAATACAAAGGGCGTTGAGGGAGTGTTCCGCTTTTTAAAACGCTCATTCAGGATGGTGGCCGAGCAAAAGTTAACTGATGAGCCGCTGGATAGTGAGCAGCTTCGCATTCTGCATGCAACTATTAAGAAGGTTACAGATGATCTTGAGTCAATGAGTTTTAATACTGCGATAAGCCAGATGATGATATTTGTCAATAACTTTGCTGGAAAAGATAAAACATTTAACCGTAAGGCCGCAGAGATCTATGTTCTGCTGCTGGCTCCCTTTGCTCCGCATATGAGTGAAGAGCTATGGGCGGGTTTGGGACATGAAGATTCGCTTGCTTACGAAAAGTGGCCTGCGTATAACAATGAATTCCTTAAAGTTGCGCAAACAGAGGTGCTGGTCCAGGTAAAAGGTAAGCCTAAAGCGCGGATTATGATGGATACTGATCTGGATCAGAACTCAATGCAGGCACTTGCAATGGAAGATGAAGCGGTTAAGGCTGCAATTGAAGGGAAGAGGATCGTTAAGGTTATTTGTGTTCCTAATCGTCTGGTTAATATTGTTGCCGTATAATTCGGCGCACCGAATTAGCTGATTCCGCTGCGCGGAATAGCAATTATGAGGGCCGGTTTATTAGCAGGCTTCGCCTGATGGTTGTGGCAGCAGCAAAGTAGGCTCTTCAAAGGAGAGCAAAACCAAAATGTTTCTTGCCGAAATGTTGTTGGTGGTGGCTTTAGGGACAAAAAGACCCGCTTTTGTGAGACACCGCCCGGTTTTAGCGTTCAAGCAAAGCTGTTTTAGGTTAATAAATCCCAGTATAGAGTAGTTTATCCGCAGAAAAACAAATGGTATATAAACTGCTTTTAGTAGGATGAGTATTTCATGAGAGGTGCAAATTCATGTTTTTTATAGATCCGATGTATATTTTAATGATGTTGCCTGCAATTATATTTGCAGGGATTGCCTCTTTTATGGTGAAGTCAACCTTTAAGAAGTACTCGAAAGTGCGCTCATCTTCAGGTATGAGAGGTGCGCAGGCCGCAGAGAGAATGATGCAGTGCAATGGGATATATAATGTGCGAATTGAGCAGTCCAGAGGGTTTCTTTCAGATCACTATGATCCGACAAAGAAGGTATTGCGTCTCTCCTCTGAGGTGTATAACTCCGACTCTCTTGCTGCAATTGGTGTTGCCTGTCATGAGGCTGGACATGCTTTGCAGCATGCAAACAGCTATGCCCCGCTTTTTTTACGAACTGCCCTTGTCCCCGTTACTAATTTCAGCAGCTCTATGTCATTTTATATTTTATTTGCCGGTATATTATTTCGTACACCTCTTTTGATGTATGTTGGTTGCGCTATGTTTGCGGTCTCATTTTTGTTTGCGCTTGTCACTTTGCCAGTGGAGTGGGATGCGACCGCTAGAGCTAAACAGTATATTGTGACCTCCGGCATTGTCTCACCCAGTCAGGCTGAAGATAGCGGGAAAGTGTTAAATGCCGCATTTATGACATATGTGGCTTCGGCTGTCAGTGCCCTCTTAACGCTACTGTATTATCTGTTGCGATCAGGTTTGTTAGGTGGCAGCGATGATTAGCAATGCGCAGGGCGCATTGACAAGTTCTAAAGTGCTGAAATTCGAAATTTCTAAAGTTGTAAAGTCGGCTCTGTGAGCCGAAAAACGTAGATTAAGGAAAGGTTATTAACAGAAGATGAGTAAAAAGAAACACACATTTAAAGCAGAGATCCAGCAGGTATTGGATCTTGTCATTCATTCTTTGTATTCCAAAAAAGAAATTTTTTTACGGGAGCTGATTTCAAATGCCTCAGATGCAATCGACCGGGCGCAATACTCCGGCTTGACGGATAAGAGTATTATTAGTGATGCGCCAGAGTGGAAAATTGATATTTTTGCTGATAAAGAGGAGGGCACTTTGATGATCTCCGATAATGGCATGGGCATGAGTGAGGAAGATCTTGATAAAAACCTGGGTGTGATAGCCAGTTCCGGTACCAAAGCATTTGCTGAAGCTTTGAAGGAGAAGAAGGAGGTTAATATTCCAGAGCTGATCGGGCAGTTTGGTGTAGGGTTCTATTCCGCATTCATGGTGGCTGAAGAAGTTACGGTGATAACCCTTAAGCGTGGCGAGGGGCAGAAGGCTGTTAAGTGGAATTCAGTTGGTGACGGTTCATATACCCTTGACGAAGCAGCAAGAGATGTTTCTGGTACAACAATCATACTCAAATTGCGTGAAGAGCAAAAAGAGTATTTTGACAGCTGGCGCATTCGCGAGCTGGTTAAAAAATACTCTGACTTTATTGCATATCCCATCAGGTTCAAGGAAGAGGTGGAGCCGGTTAAGGAGGGGGATGACTCCCCTGAAGTGAATGATGAGCCCTTGAATGCAATGACAGCCTTGTGGAAACGCTCTAAAAGCGAGGTCAAGGATGAAGAGTACAATGAGTTTTACACGCACCTGACCCATGACCATCAGGAGCCTCTGGAAGTAATTCATGCTGCCGTTGAGGGGGTTATCGAGTTTCGTGCACTACTTTTTCTTCCGAAGCAGGCTGGATTTGATCTGATGATGCCCAATCAGAAGCATGGGTTGAATTTATATGTACGCAATGTTTTGATCGGTGCGGACTTTGAGATGCTTCTCCCTGAATACCTGCGCTTTGTTAAAGGTGTTGTTGACTCCAGCGATCTGCCGCTGAATATTTCGCGCGAGATGCTTCAGGACGATGCTGTGGTGCGTAAGATTAAAAGCAATATCACTGGCAAGGTTTTGAATTCTCTGGCGGAGATGATGAGGGATGAGCCTAAAAAGTATAAAGAGTTTTACATTGCGTTTGGTCGGATTGTCAAGGAGGGCTTGCACAGCGACTGGGAGAATGCCGATAAGTTGAAGAATTTGGTTATGTTCCCATCTGCCAAAACTGAGGAAGGTTATCTGACCTCTCTCCAACAGTATGTTGATGCAATGCCTCAGGGTCAGGATGCAATATACTATCTCCCCTCTGAAGATATCTCGACTGCCCGTCAATCTCCACATCTGGAAGCACTAACCGCTCGCGGATATGATGTGCTTTTCTTCGTTGACCCTGTTGACCAGTGGATTGTGCAGTCATTGACCGAATTTGACGGCAAAAAACTCATTCCTGTTGATAAGGGTGATTTGAAGCTGGGCGATGAGAAGGAGCAGGAGGAGACAAAGAAAAAACTTGAGGGTGAATCAGCGGAGTATAAATCACTGATTGATTATATTCAGGGTCAGCTCAAAGATGATATTAAAGAGGTGCGCCTATCTCCCCGCTTGACCGATTCAGCCTGTTGTCTTGTGGCGGATGAGAATGCAATGAATGCCAGCATGGAGCGGATGATGCGGGCTATGAATCAGGAGGTTCCAAAGCAGTTGCGTCTGTTTGAAATCAACCCTGGGCATACGTTGATTAAAAAGATGAAATCCATGTTTGATGAAAACTTAGCAGATGAACGGTTGGTAGATTATGTTGAGCTACTTTACGGACAGGCACTTCTCGGTGAGGGCTCGGCTGTAAAAAATCCTCAGCGTTTCACGAAGCTGATATCAGAGCTGATGGTAAAGTAAGGACATAGGGCATAGGGCCAGAGAATTGGCGAAAGTTGAAAGAGGGAAGTGGGAGGAATAGGAGGAATAGGAGGTGGGAATAATAGGAGTGATGGGAAGTATGGCTTGGCTGTACGGTTCTGTCAATTACGCTTCTCTGACCCTCTGACCCTCTGACCCTCTGACCCTCTGACCCTCTGACCCTCTGACCCTCTGACCCTCTGACCCTCTGACCCTC
>JAQIBS010000243.1 GCA_027858965.1 Kiritimatiellia bacterium | reverse complement strand
GATCATTGGGAGTGTCAGCAAGCGCACGTTTAAATTCGGGTATGGCCTGATCATATTGCCCTAATGAACCCAAGTAAGCCCCTAGCCGCAAACGCAAATAACTGCTTTCCGGGATTTGTTTTATCCCCTTTTGAAGAAGGGTCAGCCCTTGGTTGAGTTTGCCTTCAGACTGATATAGTTCGGAAAGTTTTGACTAAGACTCAGGATCTCCCTTGCCCGTGTCAATCAGGTGGAGATAGATCTTTTGTGCTTTGTCGAACTGCTTTTTATCCAAGTAGTAGGTGGCAAACCGTTTTTGTATTGTTACGGCATCTGCCCCTAAGCGCACTCCTGTAGCAAAACTGTCTTGAGCTTTTTGCAACTGGCCGAGTGTCAGTTGGGTTTCACCTAGCTCCATAACACCCGGCAGCCAATCCGGCCGTTTCTTTACCAGCTTTTCCAGTCGGGGCAATGCGGCCGAAGCTTTTCCCGATTTTCGCAAGCTCATGCAAATGCCTAATTCAGCTGGCATAGCCTCAGGCTGAAGTGTTGATACCCGTTGAAAACGCTCTAAGGCCTGATCATATTGACCGGTTTTGTAAAAAGAGGTTGCCAGGACCAACTGGGCCTCGGGGATGGTCGACCCCACTGGCAGCCGAGGCGCTAAGAGATCCGCAGCTTCCAGATATTTATTGACCTGGTTAAGAGATCTGGCCAAGTTGACTGTAACACCCAGATAGGACGATGGAGTGCCCTCGAGCCCTTTACGAAAATGCACTATAGCTTGGTTATAGTCCTTTTGATCCTCGAGCAGTAATCCCAAACGTTGATGGGCAAAACGATCATTGTCATTAACATCAATGGCTTTCAGTAAGAATTCTTGGGCAATATCGATCTGCCCTTTTTCCATATAAATGATTCCCAATTTAGTGTAGGGCCCACTTTGACGAGGCTCTAGCTCTTTGGCTTTTTCCAAAGCTTTAATTGCCTCTGGCCATTTTTCCGACATAAACAGGGCAGCGCCTAAGACTTCGTAGGCCAGGCCGGAGTTGGGTTTTTTGGCGATGGTAAGATGAGCTTTTTGGATAACCTCCTGAGTTTTTTGCTGTTGAAGCAATAGGTTGACATCATTGAGCTCTTCCGCGCCCACTCGATTAGCCAGTTGTATAATGGATGTGTTGCCAGTCGATGCAGACTGGTCTTCTAACGCATTAGCAGTATTTAGCAGTGAATTATTCGCAACGGGTATGGCAGAACATACAGAGCAGAACAGCAGTAAAAGAGTAGTCCCGGCTGTAAAAAGGAAAAATACGGATTGTTTTACTTTTGAGACAGCCAATGGTTTTAGATACGCCATGAGTTCTACTCCCTCCTGAATTGTAGGTTTTATATTGTATGTACGCTTTTGATGCTATCTCGATCTTAAGCTGTTAGGACTCTTATTTATAATAAGTTTTTTTCTTAGCTTAATCAAGAAAGGCGGAAAAGATCAACTCTTCCGCCTTTCTTGATTAATATGCAGTTTTAAGAAGGTAAACTAGCAGTAGTTACTTCTTTTTACGTCTCATAGCGGCCAATCCCACTAACCCGGCACCCAATAAAATTATTGTTGAGGGTTCAGGAACAGGTGCTGTTCCATCACCAGCTACAGTGAAACGATCCGCTTCTCTTGCAACCGCACCACCGTCTACCAAGGCTAGAGTATCAAAGGCATATACACCTTCTT
Organism: Kiritimatiellia bacterium; assembly: GCA_027858965.1. GTDB lineage: Bacteria > Verrucomicrobiota > Kiritimatiellia > RFP12 > UBA1067 > M55B167. The sequence continues at coordinate 1,645 of JAQIBS010000243.1, read as the reverse complement.
CTAGGCCAGTGAAAGTGACATCAAACATGAAATCACGGTCTAAACTGCGGTCAAAATCACCCACGTAGGAGCCCCCTACACCCTCTGCACCCGTCGCCACTACACTGAAACCGACTCCCGGTAGCGCTCCTGGCGCACTAAGACTTACTGTGCTGTACTCGGAGAAAGAAGCTGTGACTCCGGCAATGATATCTGTAACGAGGTCATCTATGTCCAAGCCTGAAGCTGTGATAATGCTGCCGTCGGTGGCATCCGCCAAGTCCTGAGGATTTGTTTCGATTAAATTACCATCAGTATATACAGGATAATAATCCGTCAAGGTCATGGCACCATAGTCAATACCGATGAAGGTGATATTCTTGTCATCCAGAGCTGCTAAAGCCCCTGCCTCAGTAGACCCATCCGATTCTTTAAAGGTCGCATCACCTAATGCGATGATGAAACGGGTTGAACCGGCTCTCCAGGTGGCATCCGTTGCTGCTTCATAAACGGCATTGATCCCTTCTTCAGGGAAGTCTCCTCCGCCACCACCCATTAAAAGGTTGATGGATTGGATATCACTGACGCCGGTTGCAGCAACCGTTGTTAAGTCATGGTATACGCCCTCGGACCCTGGTTCAGAATAATACCCAACACCGGTTGCCAAATCGCCAAAACCAGACAGACCCGTTAGGATGCTTGCTGCGGCAGCTTTAGCAGCAGCAATTTCAGCACCCATGCTACCGGATGTGTCAATCAAAAACATCACGTCAAGGATGCCACTGGATGGGGCATCATCGATTGTGACAGTTTTTGTGATGGTGACACTCTCCCCGACAGCGAGTGTGCCGGCGTAGCTTGTTGGATCAATGTCGTCAGCTATAGCAGTGCCAACAAAGAATCCTGTGAGAATAACCAACAGAATAGTTAAAATACTTTTTTTCATTTTGACCTCCCTCGTCATTGTTCGGTTGTTTGAAGCGCAAACTTACAAAACCATGTGATGCATAAACCTATGCAATTAATTTGCCAATACGTAACATGATGATTTAATTGTTATTTTGTGGAAGTTAGAAGATAATGTAAAATAATCCGACAATGAGTAGATTTATAATGCCTTGAAATTGCTTGTTTCTTTGAATTTATGGAAAAGAGTGTAAACTCTTTCGACAGTTATTGTTTTCTATTTGTCAAAATAAACTAGAACAAACTAGGGACATCCATGATAAGTAAAGTCAATGGGAAAACGGAGATTTCCCTTCACCTCTTCGGATACATCCCGGCGGCTTTTATTTAAGTTAGTCTGAGTATTGAATCAATTCAATTTTTCATCATCTATTCATAGTGGTCCGCTTTCCAGCGACCAGACATCCATGTGCCGTCTCAGGGTTTCATCCCGTCTCGGAAGATTGAGTTTGGGCCAACCCACCAGCCTCGAAACACTCCCAATGTCGTGCAGCAAAGCTCACGTCGTCCCTAGTTCGCAAGGCCTGGTGGGTAAATTGTATGATTCAATTATTATGTCTTTCTACAGGTCAAGATTAAAATAGGGACACTCCCCATATTAATGTTGCATCATTCACTCCTCTACCATATTATCCCCACATGCCAAGAATTGCCCGCATCATAGCCCCCGGTTACCCGCATCATGTTACCCAGCGTGGTA
>JAQIBS010000220.1 GCA_027858965.1 Kiritimatiellia bacterium | reverse complement strand
GGTGAACCGATCCCATACGCGCAGATGGTTAAAGGCGTTCGGGGCCGCAAGAAGAAGGGTTGACCACCATATGTGGCACCAACTTGAGTCAAGGGCATACCCCATTGCGCACAACATAACGAGAGATGCGCCCACAATAACGGATCCCCTAATCACATATTGACAGATTAACACAAATATACTAACTTTCCATCATCTTAAAAGGAGTGATTTATGAATTTCAGAAAAAGTATTTTATCAATACTCAGTGCAGTCATTATTTTCGCCACTGCGGCCCCCGCGGCCACAGCTCTGGGAATTGTTGATCAATGGAAATACTTACTCACAGCTCCGGCGGGTGAGTGGCAGAGTCCGGGATTTGATGATACTCAGTGGAAAAAAGGTACGGGTGGCTTTGGAACAACCGGAACCCCTAAAGCACGTATCGGCACTAACTGGCAGAGTAAAAACATATGGTTACGCAAAATATTTACATTAGAAAGCATTCCTCTTAAACCGGCATTGCTGATCTATCACGATGAAGATGCGGAAATCTTCATTAATGGCACTCAGGTTCAATCACTGCAGGGCTACATCACCGATTACAAAGTTATTCCGCTTAGTGAACAACAGAAGGCACTCCTCAAAAATGGAGATAACCTGCTGGCTGTTAACTGTCAACAGCAAACCGGCGGACAGTTTATTGATGTGCATGTGGTTGATTCAAATGACCTTCCCATACTGCCACAGCCAGAACGCAAGCCCTTTATCAGCAAACTGATTACCCCCTGGGGAGAGACCGTTACAGAGAAAAATGCATGGACCGAGTATCCCAGACCACAGATGCAGCGCAAAGAGTGGCAGAATTTAAACGGCAAATGGGATTATGCAATAACCCCTTTCAGAACACAGGAAGCGCCCCGGAAATGGAGTGGCAAAATACTTGTTCCCTTCTGCCTTGAATCAAAACTGGGGGGAGTTCAAAAAATGCTGCAAAACGGAGAGGCGCTCTGGTATCGTCGCGATTTTAAGATCAAGCCCTCTGACACAACTCTGCTCAATTTTGAAGCAGTTGATTATCACTGCAAGGTCTATGTAAACGGCAGGCAGGTGGGAGAACACAAAGGGGGGAACACCCCCTTCGCTCTGGACATCAGCGATGCGGTAAAGTCAGGCCCAAATGAATTGCTGGTACGTGTTGAAGATGAGCAGGAGGGATTCCAGCTGCGCGGTAAGCAGACGCTTAATCCCCGTGGCATCTGGTATACACAGGTCTCAGGCATTTGGCAGAGTGTATGGCTGGAGCAGGTGGGAGAAATCTATATCGAGGATCTTATCATTAAAACCGATGCCGATAACGGCACGATATCAGTAACACCACAGATCTCCGGCTTAGCCGAAGCTGTGAAACTAACTGTGAAAGAGGGGCCCACAGCAGTAGCTGAAACTACAGGAAAACCGAACCGTGCAATAAGCGTTAAAATTGACAATGCGAAACTCTGGTCTCCAAGCTCCCCGTACCTATATACACTGGAACTTACACTCTATGACGAATCAGGAAAGGTGCAGGACAGCATAAGTTCATACGCCGGAATCCGAACTGTCGGCAAAAGAAAAGACAGCAACGGCAACCTTCGTTTCACGTTAAACGGCAAAGAGATATTCCATTGGGGTCCGCTGGATCAGGGCTGGTGGCCGGACGGGTTACTGACGCCTCCCTCTGATGAGGCAATGATCTTCGAAATCGAGTGGTTGAAAAAGGCAGGGTTCAACATGATCCGCAAGCACATCAAAGTCGAACCGCGCCGCTACTACTATCATTGCGATCAAATCGGCATGATGATGTGGCAGGATCAGGTCAGTTCAGGAAACAATCCTAAATGGACACGCCTACAGCCGGAGCCAAAAGATGCTCAGTGGCCGGAGAAGCACCATATCCAGTTTATGCTGGAGCTGGAGCGCATGATTGACAATCTCGAGAACCACCCCTGCATTGTCTGCTGGGTGCCCTTTAATGAAGCCTGGGGACAACACCGGACAATGGAAGTTGGCCAATTGATCGTCAAACGTGATCCTTCACGACTGGTCAACATTGCCAGTGGCGGTAATTTCTGGCCCATCGGTGATATCGTTGACCATCATCAATATCCCCATCCCGGATTTCCCTATGACCTGGGCAAAGAGGGACGTTTTGACGGCTTCGTAAAAGTAGTTGGCGAATTCGGAGGCCACGGCTATCCGGTAAAAGGGCATCTCTGGGATTCAGAACGCAAAAACTGGGGCTATGGAGGTCTGCCGAAGAATAAAGCCGAGTACAAAGAACGCTTCAGTAAATCAATCAGCATGTTGAATGATTTACGCAAAAAAGATATTGCCGGTGCGGTTTACACTCAGACCACCGATGTTGAAGGCGAAATCAACGGATTAATCAGCTACGACCGCAAGTCTATCAAGATTCCGGCGAAGGAGCTCTCCGAAATCAGCAGTATTCTCTTCCAATGATTCATTCTGAGAATTATGTAGTATCCCTGAAATATTCTGTTATCATACATATTACAGTATTTTATGATAGGGGATTTAATGTCATCAGATATCAAAAGAGCTGTATTGGCCACCATGCTGGGATTGCTGATCGGAATAGGCATATTTACATTTAAATATGCTGAAGGCTTGTCTTATTTAAGTGCCGACCCCAAAGCCTGCATCAACTGCCATATCATGAATCCACAATATGACTCCTGGCAAAAATCCAGTCATCACAATGTGGCAACCTGTGTTGACTGCCACCTCCCGCACACCTTTATTCCAAAATACATCGCTAAAGCTGAAAACGGCTATCACCACTCTCTGGCATTTACAACCCAGAATTTTCATGAGCCGGTCATGATCAAACAAAAGAATAGCCACATCCTGCAGCACAACTGCGTGAAGTGCCACGAAAATATGGTTTTTGAGATGTTTAGAAGAGATATCGCCAATCCGGATGCTGTCAGCTGCATCCATTGTCATGCTACGGTAGGCCATGGCACATTACCGACCAGCATTGGCGGGGCTGATCGCGGAGAAGAAAAGGAAAAGGGAGAACTATGAGCAAATCAGACAAGAAATTCGGTAAATCTGTACTATTCTTTGGAATGACCTCTATTGTGGCAGTGGCCGCAGTAGCGGTGACCGCATTACTGGTGAACATCTCCGAACGCAAGAAAGAAGGACGCAACCCATATACGCGTGTAGTGGAAGTCGGCGAAGATGATACCGATCCCGCAAAATGGGGGCAGAACTGGCCTCGGCAATACGATTCCTATAAGCGCACGGCCATTTCGACCCGCACCCGTTTCGGAGGTCATGGAGGCAGCGAAGCCCTACCAGAAGAGAAAATTGAACGTGACCCATGGCTCAAGCGCATGTTTCTCGGCTATGCTTTTTCCATTGATTACCGTGACCGCCGCGGCCACGCCTACATGCTCACGGATCAGGCAGAAACAAAGCGCCAGACCAAACCGCAATCCGGCTCCTGCTTACACTGTCATGCCTCTTTAATGCCGGTCTACCGCAAACTCGGCAACGGGGATGCACTTGCTGGAATGAATAAGACTCACAGCATGTCCTATCAGGAATTAAGTAAGATTATACATGACATGGGTCACGACCATCCAGTTTCCTGTGTTGACTGCCATGATCCAAAAACCATGCAGTTGAGAGTCACGCGCCCCGCCTTCATGGTTGGCATTCAAAAACTGGCTGCATCCGATGCACCGGTTCCCGCAATTCCGTCAATTGACCTTTGGCGACAAGGTAACCGTAAAGCCCCCTACGATCCCAACACAGATGCAACACACACCGAGATGCGATCCTTTGCCTGCGGTCAATGCCACGTTGAATACTACTGTGGCAAGGCCATGCCTCTCACCTTTCCGTGGAGCAATGGGCTTAAAATGGATGACCTCGAAAAACATTGGGATGAGACCAATCTTCCCGATGGAAAACGCTTCTTTGATTACAAACACAAAGAGTCCGGCGCGGAAATCCTGAAGGCCCAGCACCCTGAATTTGAACTTTGGAACCAGGGCATTCATGCACGCAACGGTGTCGCCTGTGCTGACTGCCATATGCCCTACATGCGAGAGGGTGCCTCCAAGGTCTCCGATCACTGGGTACGCAGCCCCCTGCTGAACATCAACCGCTCCTGTCAAACCTGCCACCGTTCCTCTGAAGCTGAGATGATGGCACGCGTTGATTCTATCCAGGAGAAAAACTTCAATTTACTGCAACGTGGTGGAGCCGCACTGATGGACCTGCTTGATGCCGTGGCTTCTGCTAAAAAATCAGGGGCCACACCTGAGCAGATCAAACCAGCCCTTGAACTGCAGCGCAAGGCGCAGTGGCGACTTGACTATATTGCCGCTGAAAATTCAATGGGATTCCACGCCCCGCAGGAAGCAGCACGTATTCTAGCGGAGTCCATTGATTATGCTCGTCAGGGACAGGCAGCAGCTCTGAAGCTGAACAGTCGACAGTGTACAGTCGACAGTGTACAGTCGACAGTGTACAGTCGACAGTGTACAGTCGACAGTCGACAGTGAATAGTGGACACTGAGCACTGGACACTGAACACTGGACTCTGGACACTGAACACTGGACACTGAACACTATGATACGACTTGGATTATGCTGTCTTTTTAAAGAAGAACCGATTAAATTTCGCACGACAACCGCGAAATATAGCGGCCGGTTAACCACAGCAGAGCGGGACAAAAAACTCTCCGAGTTGTGTTTACACAATGCCGAATCTCTTCTGAAAGCCATTCGTTTTTGTTCCTCTAACGGCATTGGCGCTTTCAGAGTCAACAGCCGTATACTACCGCTCAATACTCACCCGGAACTTGGATATATCGTTAAACAACTCTCTGCCGGCAATGAAATTGAAAATAAATTCAGAGAGTGTGGGCGGGAGGCATCACGTCTTAATATCCGCCTGAGTTTTCATCCGGATCAATTTACACTGCTAAGCTCCCCTGATCCTGAGATCACACGCAAATCAATCATGGAACTGCAATATCAGAGTGAAGTTGCGGAGTGGATTGGTGCAGATATAATCAATATTCACGGAGGCGGTGGTTATGGCGACAAAAAGTCTGCCCTCACGCGTGTTGGTTCAGTCATTGATAAACTGGACAGCGTCATTCGCAAACGACTGACACTCGAAAACGATGACCGGGTTTATACCCCGGCAGATCTCCTGCCCCTCTGCCTCAGACATGGCATTCCCCTGGTTTATGATGTACATCACCACCGCTGCCTCCCGGATGGAATGAGCGTTAAATCCGTAACCGAGCAGGCCCTTGCAACATGGAACAGAGAACCTCTCTTTCATATTTCATCACCCAAAGAGGGATGGGGCAAACCACAGCCCGGCAAACACCATGATTTTATAGACATTAACGATTTTCCTATGGACTGGAGAACTCTTAATATAACTGTTGACGTGGAAGCCAAGGCCAAAGAAGAGGCTGTCCTGCAGCTACAGCGCGAGCTGAGAGCGCTCTGAACAGGCAGTCAAAGCAGGATGCAGCACCCCAATATTCTCACCACGAAGAGCTTAGCGCAGCATAGCCGTAACCAATTTTTTTTGACAGGATTAACATGATTAACATGATATTACTGCTCCAAAAATTATCTCTCACAGAGTTGCAGAGAACACGAAGAGACAACCACTAAAGATATTACTCTGTGAACTCTGTGCCTCTGTGAGAGATAAAAAACGTACATAAAATCAAATCGTTGATCTTATAGTTACTACGAAATTGAAATACGCACAATTCAACGATTATCTCTCTTTTTTTGGGATGCATTACCTGATAACAAGCGTTATAATTCAGAGTGATTTTGATAGAGGAGCTTGCAAAACATGGCGGACAAAAAAAAATCGGAGCATACGGGCAACGGCTTCAGCACCTTTAGCGGGGTATTCACACCCAGCATCCTGACTATCCTTGGCGTAATACTTTTCATGCGTGCCAATTTCGTGGTGGGCGAAGCCGGCATTTACGGGGCCATCATCATTCTGGTGGTAGCGCAGTCGATCACCGCCTTGTCCGCCTTGTCAATCTGTGCCATCAGCACCAACATGTCGATACGCGGCGGCGGTGCCTACTTCATGATCAGCCGCGTACTGGGCCCCGAGTTCGGGGGGGCCATCGGATTGGCTCTGTTTATCGCGCAGGGCTTAAGCATTCCCTTTTATATTCTTGGTTTTGCGGAGGTTCTGGTAACTGCCATTCCCACCCTCTCTCCCTGGTTTCTGGTAATTACACTCTCGACTGCCGCAGCACTCTTTCTTCTGGCCTATGTAGGGGCTAAATACGCCATGAAGGTTCAATACGTGATTATGGCAGTTCTGGCGCTTGCCATCTTTTTCATGTTTGCCGGGGCAGCGCGTCACTTTGACAGCCAACGCCTTAAAGAACAGCTCCGTCCACCGGAGGTGAGTACTGTAATCGGAGGTAAGTTCTCTGAAGGTACTGCAGGAATGAAAGCAAATGTCGCTGATTTCCAAGCCAGAGCTACCGGGAGGACCGATACTCCCCCTGTTGCGAAAAGAGAGAAGCGTTACAGCTTCTGGATTCTTTTTGCAATCTACTTTCCGGCAGTCACAGGTATTCTCACCGGTGTCAACATGTCGGGAGATCTCAAAGACCCTATGCGCAGCATCCCCCGTGGCACCCTGATGGCAGTGGCGGTGGGCTTTATCATTTATGCCGCCCAGATTGTGATCTGCGGTGGCAGCTTTTCCCGCGCGGATCTGATCAACCGACCCTTTGAAACCCTCTCCGCGAATGCGCTTTTCGGATGGGGCTGGCTGGTGGTGGCAGGTGTGGTAGCCGCATCGCTCTCCAGTGCACTTGGCAGCATGCTGGGAGCACCCCGGGTTCTGCAGGCAGTCGCGCGCGACAATATTGTACGCCGACTGCGTCCCCTGGCAAAAGGCACCAAAGAAAATGATGAACCCCGTAATGCCATGTTTGTAGCTCTGGCACTGACTGTCGGCATCCTTGTCTGGGCGGGCAACAAATCGGATGGAGGGGCTCTTAACTCTGTAGCAGCAGTTACCACAATGTTTTTTCTATGGACCTATGGAATGATCAACGTCGCCGCCTTCACTGAACATCTGGGAAGCAACCCCTCATTTCGGCCAACCTTTAAATATTTTCATTGGACTACGGCACTTCTGGGAGCTGTTTCCTGCCTTGGAGTAACACTGCTGATATCGCTTCCGATTGCAATAGCGGCAGCTGTTCTGCTCTCACTTCTCTTCTGGCGATTGAGATGCCTGACACTCAAAACCAATTTCGGAGATGCCCGCCGTGGTTTCTATTTTGAACTGGTACGCAAGAACATGCTACGATTGGCAGAAAGCAAAGAGGATAGCCGCAACTGGCGGCCCACCATGCTGGTGATCGCCAGCGACCCCGAGCAGAAAGAGGATCTGCTATCCTATGCGGTATGGCTGCAGGGTGGTCGCGGCATGGTTTATATTTCACAGATACTGCAGGGAGAGATTCAGAAACTGAACCGTCTGCGTCTGATGGCAGACCGTCGATTGGTCGAGTTCTGTGAAAGCAAGGACATTCAGGCATTTCCGCTCAGCATTGTTGCCCCTGATCTTATCAGTGGAGCCAATGCAGTTCTACAAACCGCCACATTCGGACCGGTGCGCCCTAATTTAATCTGTACATCCTGGCATAGCGAACTGTTGCAACAATTTGAATCTTTCCGATGGGTAATTGAGGGACAGGCCAGTTGGGTGATTGCCAAAATTGATCACCTTCCCAACCACAATCCAATGATTAAAAAACGCATTGATATCTGGTGGCGCGGTCGCAGAAACGGAGCATTAATGGCGGTTATGGCTCATCTCCTTAGCAGTAACTGGGAGTGGGACAATGCCGAAGTTCGTCTGTTACGGCTGATCAGCAACAAGGAAGGCGCAGAGTCCGTACGCACAGCATTCCAGCAGCTGCTTGATGATGTACGGATTGAAGCTACGCCCACCCCTGTTGTCAGCGAACGGACCTTCAACGAAGTGGTGCAAAGCCACTCCTCTGATGCAACCTGCGTTATTCTGGGATTTGATTTTCCGGACGATGTCAGCAGTTGGGTTGCTAAGGTAACGCAAACGATTGCTCCGCTGCCTACAACACTTCTGGTATGTGCCGGTGAAGCTGTCAGCCCACTGGAAGAAATGGAACCAAGAGAACGTCGGCAGTAACTGCCAAAATAACTCAAAAATGAAACGGATACCAACACTATGATGGAGCGACGTGAATTCCTGGCAACAGCAGCAACGGCTGCAGTTGGAGCAGCACTGCCTGCTGCTGGCGCTAAAACAGCATCTAAAAAAATGATATGGGGCAACCTGCTGCATCTAAGCTACAACATGTGGGAGGACTGGTCGGCACCGGGACACGAAACCCGCTACTTTCATCCTGAGCTTCAGTTTGACGAAAAGCTTTGGGACGACATGCTTGCCAAGTGTGTGTCATGCGGGGTTAATACGATTGTGCTGGATGTAGGCGACGGCGTGAAATATGAGAGCCATCCGGAAATTGCAGTGGAGAATGCATGGAGCACGGCACGTCTGCACAGTGAAGTGCAACGATTGCATAAGCTAGGCATAGAGTGCATTCCCAAACTCAACTTTTCCACAGGGCATGACGCATGGATGGGGAAATATTCCCGGATGGTCTCGACCGACATCTACTACGGAGTCTGCAAGGATCTGATTGTCGAGACCTGTCAGATATTTAACAAACCGCGGTTCTTCCATCTGCTTGGATTTCTGCAAACACCTTGGCGGAAAACAAAAGAACAATTCAGGGATCATCACATGGCGGCGATTGAACAGATCGGTGCCGCCCGCAAAGCCTTTGAGAGCCAGTTGTAATAAACGCTCAGTGTGCGGAAAAACACAACATGTCGTTAGTCGCAATGCGCCTTAGTCGCAAGTTATCTCTTTTTAAGGTTGAAATCAAACTGCTTTTAAAACTATAATAATATTTATTAAATAAAGCCAAAAAACAAGAGTATCAAATGGGATGCTCTCCAATTATGTTATGGAGTTAATCATATGTTGAATTATCGCAAGTCCTTTTATTATTTTACTGCATCAGCTCTCACTTTAACGACCCTGTGTTTTCATTCAGGATGTAAACCATCTGAGCAAAAGCTTGCAGAGAAACAGGCCCGCATTGAACAGATGGCTGATATTACATTTGATAAAATCGCCCAGCTTGAGACAGAGAGAAAGCTTGATGAAGCCAACCAGCTGATCGACGAATCTTTAGCAGACAAAGACTTTGTCAGTTTCAAAGGTCGCCTGATAGGATTGAAAACAGGAATCCTCCTTCGTTCAGACAAAGTCGATGAGGCCGAAGCGTTTATTCTGACACAGTTAAAGGCGGAACCGGAAGTTGTTAAAGAAGCCCTTAGCACCATTTTCTATCACTACAATAGCACAAAAGATTTTGACAAAAGTATCAAATTTTCAGGAAAAATCCTGAGCTCGAAAATTGCCCTGCCAGATGATATCCTCACCAGCATTCTCAGTGAACAGCTGTCGGCGGCTATTGAGATCAATGATCCTGATATTGAAAAAGCCGCTATTACTTCAATAATGAGTACTGTTAAAGAGAGTCCTAAAGCGATTGCCATTATTGAGCCACAAATAGCCAATCTACTCAAAAAGAAGAATTACTCAGGAGCCATGGTACTGGCAAAACACCTGCAAAACGCACCAGCCAGCGATGACAACTACAAGAACCTCGCAGCAATAATTAACATTCAATGCGTAATTGCCTCACAAAACTGGACGCAGCTTAAACCCATATACACTGACTGCCTGAAACAACTCCCTGACGCCCAGCTCTCTAAATTAATGCGCTATACCTTTGTCAATCTCAGCAAAGCCAAAATGAACGATTTACTCAAAGAGTGCACCGAAATGGGCTTTGCAAATACAAACGGCAAACAAAAATCCGCTGACTATGCGGCACGCAAGTGGGTAGAGTGCTGTTTTGCTGAGAGTAAAAGTACACTGCCAGCCAGTATCAGCGCACTGGAAAAGACATCCGTGTCTCCCAATCAGATTGGATCCATCTTTGATCGTTACTTCTATGAAGTTGCCTCTGACAAAAAAATCATTACAGATTTATGCAGCATCGGCTCTGACCTGATAAGCAAATGCACCGATGAAAACATTGCAAATGCACTCAAGGTCAAAATTCTGGATGGGGCTTTTATTATTGAAGATTATGACCTGGCGGTCGCAATGCTTGAAAAGGGAATTCCAGGTAAAGATAAAAACTGGCATGACATGTCACTTCCCAAAGTCAAAGCCCACCGTGCCCAGGCGCAGAATAAGCCGCGCGATGCCGTAAAATATTACCGTGAATTTATGACCTGCTGGGAAAACGGGGAGAAAGAGGAGGAGTTTGATCCCACCTCAGGAATTGCCTACAGCAAAGAGTGGATTCTGGCCCGCAACGCCAGCCGCATCGCTGAGATTCTTCAAGCCATCCCAGATAAAGCGGAAGCAGCCAAAGCCCGTGACGAAGCTAAGGCATACTTCAAAATAGCCATCGAAAAGGCCAAAGAGGATGAAGCCGCCCTCAAACTGGTTACCGCAGAAGCCGCAAAGCTGAAGTAACGGCCTGCAAAAGCAACCTCTCTTGTAAAAAAGATTACCAAATAACTGGCATGCCTAATGGCATGTCAGTTGTTTGTTATCTTACTTATGCCAAACAAAAGGTCTATCATGGCGATGTATGACAGTAATCAAGCAGTTGAGAAATAACAGCCTTTGCATTACTGCACAATTTTATATAATATAACGATCAATAGACCGAAGAGTAGTTTATGCGGAAAATGAACCTCAATAGTTATATTAAATCATCCAGAGCGTTTTTATACATAATTATTTTAAGCGCTATGGTCCAAAATGCGTACGGGTGGAAATTCCTGGTCTGTGGTGATTCACGAGGTAACAGCAGCAGCCAGCAGGTGAACACCAATATTGTCTCGGAGCTGGCGCACGCAGCCACCAATGAGGCTCCTGCATTTATTCTATGCCCAGGTGACCTTGTTTACAGCTCCACTCCATCTGCATTTGCAGAGTGGCGGAATGCCATGGCCCCGGCCTACAATGCGGGAATCCCGGTTTACCCTGTGATGGGCAACCATGAGTTGGGAGACCCCACAGCCTTCACCAACGCCTTCGGGGCTGATATCCCTGATAACGGGCCACCGGGTGAAATTAACCGTACCTATGCCATAGGCGGTCCTAATGCACTGATTCTGGCACTTGACACCTATGTGAATGCCCACAGAGTAAATCAGGAATGGATTGATTCCATTATTGCCACAAACATCCACCCACATGTTTTTGCCATTGGCCACGAACCTGCTTTTAAAGTCCTGCATACTGATACGCTTGATGACTACCCCGCTAATCGTGATGCCTTTTGGCGCTGCCTGGCCAACGCCAATGCAAGCGCGTACTTCTGCGGACATGACCACTTCTTTGATCACTCAACTATGGATGATGGCGATGGTAATAGCTCAAATGATATTCAGCAATACATCGTTGGTACAGGAGGCGCTCCTCTTTATGGAGATGGTCTCTATGACGGGATTAACAGCACTTGGACACCGCAAAGAATTACTCATGAAGTACAATACGGCTATACAGTTATTGAGATCAATGACATGGATGTTACCATCACGTGGAAGCACCGGATTGCACCAGGAGTCTATGAGGCCACCTCTGACATATACGAACGGCAGGTGCAAATGCAGCGTCCCATTATCAGCATTAAAAAAATGTCAACAAATGTGGTTCTCCATATCACCCGTCTCACACCGAATACGTCTAACACAGTAGAGCGCTGTAGTGATCTGAAAGATACTTTCTGGCTACCCGTAACGATATTTAACACCCAGAGCAACAACTATGAATACCTGACACCTGTGAGCTCAGACCGCCAATTTTACAAAGTAAAATCAAGATAACCATAAAATCCGCTGATGATACAAAAAGGAAATAGTTTGATCACAAAACCATTAAACTCTGCGATCTCTGCGCCTCTGCGAGGGTTAAAAATTTGCATGAATTTAATAAGTTGAAGGACATTTTGACGATCGTAATTGATTCATATATAATGACTTATATGAATATTGATTTCAGTTTCTTTTTTTCTTGACGGCCATAGCCGGAGGCGACGGCTGTTTACGACTGGAACTGAGAAAATAGCTACAAGCTCTTATCGGATTCCTCAATTTCTTGGTTTTTGCAACAGCAGTTGATTTTATAGCAACTAATAGCTATATTCACTCTGTGAATGTAGTTGAAGAAATTGTAGAATGCGGAGTTAAAAACAGAATTTAAGGGAAAAATAAAAATGAAAAATATTGTAACATTCGGGGAAATCATGGCGCGCATGGCCGCACCGGGAAATCTGCGTTTAAGACAAACCAGGGAGATCGAACTCACCTATGCGGGGGCGGAAGCCAGCGTAGCTGCATCAATCTGTAACTTTGGCGGATCAGCTAGATATGTCACAGCCCTTCCCAAACACGCCATGGCCGATGCAACAATGGATACCCTGCGGTCCATGGGCCTTGACACACAATATATTTTACGCACAGACACAGGCCGCCTGGGACTCTACTTCCTTGAGACCGGAGCAAACCAGCGCCCAAGTAATGTAATCTATGACCGCGCTGATTCAGCCATCAGCATAACCGAATCTGATCAATACAACTGGAATGCTATATTTGAGAATGTTCAATGGTTGCATATCAGCGGCATTACTCCGGCTCTTTCCAAGGTAGCCGCAGAAGCAACACTGATCGCCACAAAAAAAGCCAAATCCGCCGGGGCACAGGTTTCCTGCGATCTGAACTTCCGTAAAAAGCTATGGCAGTGGGACTCTTCAAAAACGCCACATGAGCTGGCCAAAGAAACCATGCACGCCATCCTGCCCTTTGTTGATGTTGTGATTGCTAATGAAGAGGATTGTTCCGATGTGCTGGGTATCCATGCAGCTGACACAGATGTGCACGCAGGAACGTTGAATACATCACGTTACCCGGACGTTGCCCGACAGGTAACAGCCCAGTTCGCTAATGTAAGTAAGGTTGCCATCACCCTGCGAGAGAGCCTCTCTGCATCACATAACAACTGGGGCGCCATGCTCTATGATGCTGAGCTTGACCAGCCCTTCTATGCACCATTAAACTCTGAGAATGAATATCAACCCTACCAGATTAAAAACATTGTTGACCGCGTAGGCGGAGGCGACTCCTTTGCAGGAGGCTTGATTTTCTCACTGACAACACCGGAACTGAGTGATCCGCAAACAGCAGTAAGATATGCGGTGGCTGCATCCTGCCTGAAGCACTCCATCAAAGGCGATGTCAACTACTCCACCCGCAGCGAAGTGGAAGCACTCATGGGCGGGTCAGCCTCGGGACGCGTTGTCCGCTAAATGTACCGTCTAATCTATTCCGCCGCTTGGTGGTTGTGTTGCTCGCAACCGAATAAAGCCTCTCCCGCCTAAGGAAATAGAAGCTTTGCGATACTCATACAGTCCATCATCACCAGTCACATCATATGTAATATCATCAATGATCCATTCATTCGATGGCACATTCAAAGAGGTAGCCCTGACAGCTTCCAGGGTGACAGCATCAGCACCAGCGGATAGAGAATATTTGTAATTAACTGAGAACACACCATTACTATTGTCATAGGCAATTGTCATCAAATTAGATGTGCTGCAGTCAGAGAGAGCAGGCAGTCCACAGGCATATTTGAGTAGATTCTGTATCCCATCATTGGCAGGTGTATCATCAGGAGCATCGTTATCATCAGACCATAATAACCCTTCCAAAGACGACCACGTGTTATAATCAACAACAGGCTTAATTGTTACCGTCTTATAAGCATAGATGATTCCATCATAACTTGCTGTAATCTGAACCGTCTTCTCTTCGTAAATATCTTCATTAATGCTCAATAAACCGTTATTGATTGTCGTATAAGTTCTATTCTCTGACCAGTCTACATCAAGTGTCATATCAGAACTGCTCTCATCAGCAAAGGTAGCAATGCAACAATATTCAGCAGATCTAATCTCAACGAAAGCATCAGGACCGGTAATTGCCAGTGATACAGGAGTTTCCGGCACATCTTGAATTGTCACACTCTTCGTTTGACTCATCCCTCCATACGTGGCTGTAATCGTAACCACTTGATTTGAAATGACACTTCCTGCGCTAAAAAGGCCACTGCTGTCAATGGTGGCATTAAGACTGTTTTGTGACCATAAGTCAGGGTCTGTAACGTAACTCTGAATGCCGGTGCTATAGGTTGCCTTGCACAAATATAATATCGTTTTATTTTCCTCCACAAAAGCATCCCCTATGATGGAAAGTGATTCCACTGTTGGAGTGGCGACAGCAAGAGTATTCCAGCGCAGGTCATATGGATTTCCTTTATCATTAGTCCAAACGTACAAATAATAATATCCGAGAAAGTTCACCGTAAAATCAATAGTTTCATCATCGGTTGTTGTCTGAGCAGAACTTAATTGGGAACCGTTGTCATCAAACAAGGCAAAATTTATATCACCTTCACTATTCGTAAAAGTGCACTCAGCCAGAACTCTCATATAATTCGCGTTAGTTACGTTGATACGATACCAGTCCTGATCCAGATCACTTTGGATTCCTGGTCCATCAATTGAGGAAAGCCATATTCCCTGAAGCAGGTTAGTGTAAGCTGTAAGCTGCGTATCATTCTCTTCATATTGATCATTGATTGGCAACCCCTTCCATCTCAGATCGTAGCTATTGCCCATATCCCCTTTAAAAATTTTAATAAAATAGACTCCATTTGAAGGCGCGATGAACTCAACTTCTTCAGTATCGTTATAAGTACTTGTCGAATAAGCCTTGCTATTCATTTGATCGTCATACAGGTAAAGGTCAATATCGCCAGCAGCAGTTGTAAAGGTACACTTAACCTGTATTCTCTCGTAACCGGTCGCCACGTTTATTTGATACCAGTCCTCATCGGCCTGAATGCCCAATCCGTCAATGTCTGAAAGCCAGGTACCACTCGTCAATCCGGTGTACGCTTTAGCCATTGTATCATTAGGTTCATAGGCATCATCAGTACCCAACACAACAGGCGAGGAAACATCTGTTTCCGCTACAACTCCAGCTTCTATTAAAGAGCAGGCAAAAACAGATACCGCTAATAACCAAAATACTTTTTTCTTCATGACAATCTCCTAATGTTCCAGCCTAATAAGCCGGCAAAACCTCAAAACCAAAAAACCATCAAATAACCATTTTCAGTTAATACCTTACATATTTTTCTCTAAATTAGCACATGGGTTGTCAATAAACAACAGAAAAAACAAAACATTAAAGCACTGTGCTTTTCGATGACTTACAAGCTCCAAACCCTTTGTTTTGGGCACTCAAACGCATCCTAAAGGATGCACACAAGTAAAATACTTTTCTCACATATGCGACAGCCATACGCAAAAGTTCCATTTATTTTTTTTAATGAAACTTATGCTTCAAGGCAGGTTCAGGGAGTCCTCCCATCGTATGAAACAAAGCTATTTCCAATATTTAATAGCTTCTAAATCCATAGGATTTTCTCGTAACGAGATTTACTTTGCTATTCAAACCCAATAACTCGTCGTAGCGGTTTTTATCAATTTTCATGACCAATTATGCTGCGATCTGTGGAATATTCGCAAATAGCATTATTTGGCTTACCCGTTAAAAAGTCGGAACCAATTTTTTTATACTTGCACTTTTACTCAGATCGAATTAATATTTTTAATATTACGTGTTGTATGAGAATTAAGGAGTGTTGCAATGAATATTATAAAAGTCAGCTGTCTGTTATTTTCCGTATGTATCTGCAATCATTTAAGCGCAGGCGTATTTGATGATGTCAAACTCTGGTGGCATATCGACTATGATGCCAACAGTGATGGCATTGTGCAAGTTGATGAACTGCGCGACCAGACCGACTGGGGCACTCTGGCAACACCAGGGGAAAATGGACATCATGCTCTAAACTTAGCCACACCGGATACGATCAACTGGACCAACAATGTACCAATCACATCCGGTGGTCTGCCATATGGCGATATGGCAATTGAATTCCAGCCGGTCACAAACATGTACGTCAGCTCCTATACCACCAACGTCGTGGAGGTGATATCCACTAATGAATTCAGTGAGGTCATAACAAACCAGGTTGACGTTGTTACAACGAATTATACTAAAGAGTGCTGGCCGGAAACCATAAAAGTTCAGAATACAGCTGTTAAAAGCAACTGCACGATTCTCTGCCGTTTCCGCTGGGACGGGCCTGCCATGGACGAATGGAATGAACCCGGATGGATTGTCAACAATGCCTTAAGTTATAGTAACTGGCTGGGATGGATGTTCGGAGTACGCAGATCCGGAAGCAGCTACTATCTTGGCATGTATATAGGACAGGAGGCTCAATACTATTATAATGTTCCCCTTATCAGAGGAACCTGGTATGAAGCTGGAGCCATCCTTCGGGATAATGGTAGTGAAGACACAGTCACCTTTTATCTCTGGCCTGAAGACTACTGGGAAGTTGAATCCAGTCAGAATGAACTATCCGGCCTTACATGGCACACATACAATTCAACGCATATTACAAATTACATCTCGAGCACAGACATCATTGTAGGAGGTGAATCGCAGTACACGTCCTTGGGCAGCGGGCAGAATGCAACCAAAAGCTTCCGGGGCGCTTTGAACTATCTTGCCATGTGGGACCGAGATCTATCCCATAACGAGATGCTGGAAGCCTTCGGATATCACACATCACTGGTAACTATCGGACTTAACGATGATAGCTACAACGAACTGATCATTGAATCAGAGGCCTCCTCAGTCTATGATGTCGGAGATCCATGGCATACAATGCCTCGAGCTGTTTCCTCCACCTATCCGTGTACCATCAGGGCAAATCTGACTGACCTGCAGGCCCAGCAGAACTATGTTCTTCATATTGACACACTCAGCACAGATGACAGCTTAGCTGCTGAGATTGTACTAATAGTCAACAGCACAACTAACGAAACCATCAGCGCCATGCCGGGCCAGCAATTATTCTGGGACATTCCGATCGAACAGCTTGCTTCAGGAATCAACACCTTTACGATCCGGTATGTCGGAGGCGAGGCAACCTGGCTGAGCTGGGACTGGATTGAAATATTCGGTTCATGGCAGGTCGGACTTGATGACGGCACACAGGCGGATTTTGTTCAGGAAAGCAAATACTCCCCCGATTATTTTCTATCAGACCCCGTCTGGAAGAATTGCCGACGAGCCGTGACAAGCGGGCACAATGTTCAGCTCAACTTCACCCTGTCACAGGAGATGCTTACTCGGCATATTTTCACTTATTCAACGGAGATTATTTCACAAGGAAACAGTACAGGTTATCCGACGCCACCACATCCAATCTCACTGACAATTAACGGCAATACCATTACCAACGACATGGAAGTTTCCAACAACACGAAAGTCACATTCCCGGGAATAACAGAATATCTTACTTCTGGAAATAACACTATTTCCTGGAGTATTACTTCTGCAGGAGGTATGTGGTCGCAGTTTGACTACCACAAAGTGGAAATGGCACTACCACCCGGGCCTCCGGTTGGAACAGTGATAATAATTCACTGATCAGCGGCTCTGTCGCTATCATACCTCCGTAAAAGCGGGCATACTGCGTCCAAGTGCATCCTGTGCCACCCATGTATCAGCATAGATATCACGATCAGCAACCACTGCAAAAGCCTGCCCCACCAGCATAAATGCTGTTAAAAACGTAAACCATAAACAAAATTTCATATACTCCATATTACACTCCCACTGTTTTTAAAATGTACTCCATAGCTTTTTTCCGGGCGCATTTCATCTCCGTTAAGGTAATCCAAGCTTCCAGCTTGGCTTATCGTTTAGCAGCAAGCTGGAAGCTTGCGTTACTTTATGGCAGACACAAAGGTTCTGTGCATCTCCGCTGACCTGCCATTTGCCAGCGGACGGTGAGGCCACCGTCCCTCCGGTTCAGCTGATGCAAACGCCATTAGGGAGGAGCCCAGGCCCTGGGACCGCGGACGGTGAGGCCACACTCGAAACAGCATGGGGCTGGCACCCAGATTCCCGAACCGTCAAACAAAGCGTATGAAAGCAAGCCTGCCGACACGCCTCAAGTCATCAGGCGAAAACTGCAATCTTACATCCAGATTTTTCACTTCACACCCCGCTTTCTCTCTTTAGCTGCTGCAATGGACTCCATCTCCTTGATGCTTCCCGCTGCAGAAGGTTCAAGCAAACTCCAGAAATCATCAAGCCTGCCTAAAGCAAAAGCGAGACGCAGAAGATGCTTGAGCGATATCAACCCTGTTCGCTCGAACCTGCGAAGGGTCGGCAAAGCAACCCCGGAGCGTTCAGCCAAGGTCGACTGCTTCCACTTATGATTCAACCTTAAACGCCGAATATGCTCCGCAAGTCGAACAGAAACCTCTTCAGGGACATACAATTGATATTCACTTAAATCCATAAGAGATAATATATTATAAATATCGATATAAATCAACACTTATTGATAATATTTTATCACTTAATAAAACCGGCATTGCACCAGTTGCCGTGGTCGCTCTTGTTGCCGTCACCGGCAGCGCATCCCCTCCCGGCGTTCCACCTACATTTGGCAGTCAATCGTTTAAGTGTATCCACATAGTAAACGCACCCCGTTGTGGTCTGAATATCCCCCGACAACACACCGCCATCCGCGCGGAAGGAAAGTATGCGCAGACACGAGTCAGGATTGGTGGGATCCGTGCCCGCAGCCATTTCGCTCTGATTGTCCATCCCATCACCATCCGGATCGTCGGCGGCGTTACGAAGCTCCCGTGCCTCCGGCGGCAGCACTCCCGGCATTCAAGCCGTGGGTGGTCTCCCAATCGTCGGGTATGCCGTCCGCGTCGGTGTCGATCCACAGATATGCACTGAACACCGTAATATTGTTGTTGGTTTCGATGTCGACTGTCACGCCTGCGTCGTCCGCCTGCAACTGATAGAACGCCCCGCCGCCTGCCTGTGTGCCTGAAGTAAAAAAGACAAAATCACTTTGTCGGTTGGAAGGATGTTTAAAGAATACAAACGCAATGAGCCTACATCCAAAGAAAAGCAGCTTTAGCCTGTGGCTATAAAATTCATCGACAATGGCTATCCTATCCTCCCTTTCGAACGATGAACGTGATAAAATTCTTACGTATATTGCGTAAATAATCGTTGCAAGTGACACGAGAGATAAGTGCTGCCATTTCACAACTCACTTTATCCGCGTATCAGATTTTAAAGGGGAATACACAAATGAAGATTAGACAAATCCTGACAATAATTGTTCTAGTTTTAACCAGCTGTGTGCAGGCTACAGAGCTGGCTGCCAGCAAGGTAATGAGGGGCGGTGAGGAGAGTGTTGCTCTGAGCGCTGATATCAAAGGAGTCAAAGAGCTGACGCTGATAGCAACCGTTGGGCCGGACACCTATGATTTTGACCGAGCCGTGTGGGGCAACCCCCAAATTGTATTAGATAATGGCACCACAGTTGACCTGACAACCATTACGCCTATTGATGTCTCGGTTGGATGGGGTGAACTAAGAATTAATAAGGGGCTTGCAAAAGAGCCAAAGATTGGAAGCAAAACCTATAAATCCTGCCTATGGGCGCATGCACCCTCTGAACTGAGTTATAAGCTACCCGCTAAAGCAATCCGTTTTCAGGCTAAGGTTGGAATTGAAGCAGGCAAGGGTAAGGGAAGTGTTGTTTTTCAGGTTGTCTCAGGCAATATAACGCAGCAGCGGGCGCTGGAACGCAAGCTGAAGAGCGTAAACACCGAAGCACTGAAACGGTTGATTAAATGGCGTTTAAAAAAAGAGCCAAAACAGCGCGCAATGTTAACAGACGCACTCACAAAGGTTGAGGCTGTAAAAACGATGCTGGCAGGTAGCAATGTGTCGGCATCTGATGAATCAACTCTCAAGTTCGTGGATGAAATGGATGCTTTAAAACGCAAACTGATGCTGGAGACAAATCCTTCCGTAAATTTTGATGAGCTGCTTTTCATCCGCCGCAAGAGTGGTCGTTACCTGCCTCAGAACTGGCAAAGCAACTCTGTTCTACCTAAAAATAAACACGACAACAAACTCTGTGCTTTGCGCATTCGCGGAAAGAACGCGGGGAAAGTTCGTGATGTTTATACACCCCCTAATACCGCAATGATCGCCGATACAGATCTGAACTGGGATGGAGAACGCATTCTATTCTCCTCTACCGGAGCCAAAAAGGCATGGCACATTTTTGAGATGAACCTTAAAGATGGGACGGTGCGCCAGGTTTCACAGGACAACGAACCCGATGTAAATCACTACGATGCCTGCTATCTGCCGGACGGCAAGATCATGTTGACCTGCACCGCGCTTAAGTACGCTGTTCCCTGTGTTAACGGCAGTGCGCCTGTGGCGAATCTTTTTCGTATGAATGCCGATGGTTCCGGAATGGAAATGCTGGCCAGCGACCAGGAACACAGCTGGTGTCCCACGGTGATGGACGATGGTCGTGTTATGTTCCTGCGCTGGGAGTATACAGACCTGCCCCACTC
Organism: Kiritimatiellia bacterium; assembly: GCA_027858965.1. Classification (GTDB taxonomy): domain Bacteria; phylum Verrucomicrobiota; class Kiritimatiellia; order RFP12; family UBA1067; genus M55B167. The sequence goes on along the minus strand of JAQIBS010000220.1, from coordinate 5,083 downwards.
AAATTCCCGAATTATGTTCTCCTGCTATCCCGATGGCACCAATCAGCGAGCTCTTTACGGCAGCAACTCGTTCTGGCCGAATGGCATATTCTATGCCCGCCCTATTCCCGGCAATCCAATGCAGTTTATTGGCATTGTCACCGGTCACCACGGACTTGCCCGCAAGGGTCAGCTGGTGCTCTTTGATGTCAATCGTGGCACGCATGAGGCCGATGGTGCCGTGCAGCGAATCCCCGGATATGGGAAAACCGTTAAACCACTGGTCAGAGACCGTCTAGCCGATGGATCCTGGCCGCTCTACCTTCACCCCTACCCCCTGGATGATACAACATTTCTGGTGGCTATGCAGCCCGACAGCAAGTCGCGCATGGGACTTTATCTGGTCGACCGTTTTGACAATGCCCTGCTTCTATCAGAGGAGAGCGGGTGTGATCTGATTGAGCCAATTCCGTTGAACCCAACTCCCAAGCCGCAGGTGCATCCGGACCGAATCAACCGCGAAGACCCTAATGCCACAATATATATTGCCAATATATATGAGGGCCCCGGACTAAAAGGAATTCCGAAAGGAGAGGTCAAGGAACTGCGCCTCTATACATACACCTACGGTTTTGCAGGACAAGGTGGTTTGTATGGCGTGATCGGAATGGACGGCCCCTGGGATATGCGCCGGATGCTTGGAACAGTGCCCGTTAACCCGAATGGGTCCGCGCTCTTCAACGTTCCCGCCAACACACCGATTGCCTTGCAGCCGCTGGATGCCGAAGGTAAATCACTGCAGGTGATGCGCAGCTGGTTTAACGCACGCAATGGCGAGTTCCTTTCCTGTCTTGGCTGTCATGAGGATGCCACCACCTCTCCTCAGACCAGTCAATCTAAACGGCCCGTCAAGATTGCCACGATTGAGCCCTGGCACGGCCCTTACCGTAACTTTGAGTTTGCCAGAGAAATACAGCCGGTGCTGGATGCCTACTGCGTGAGTTGCCATAACCAGGATGATCCGCCAGCTGCTGAACGCTTTGGTGACAAACCCTGGAAACCGGATCTGCGTGGTGACAAGATGATCACGGACTGGAAAACAAAGATGAAAGGACGTGGTGCAGCGGGTGGTAAATTCTCTATCTCCTATGCGAACCTGCATCGCTTTGTACGTCGACCCGGCATTGAGAGCGACATTCAGCTCTCGGTTCCCATGGAGTGGCATGCCGACACAACCGAACTTATGCTTCTTCTACAAAAAGAGCACCATAATGTTAAACTCAGTGATGAGGCAATGGATCGTCTGATAACATGGATGGATTTCAATGCCCCTTATCATGGTCGCTGGCAAACAATTGCGGGGAGTGAATCGGCTGTTTCAAAAGAAGCCGTTCGTGAGAAACGACGAGCCATGTACGCCAGTGTCTATGAAAACCATGAGAAGATTGATATGGCACCTGTTAAAATTAAAGTGGTTACACCCGCTGCCGAAAAACCACTGCCTGCCGGTGATCCCGCCTTCGATGGCTGGCCCTTTAACCCGAGCTCAAGACCTCTGGCTGATGCTGAATCACTTGATCTGGGTAAAGATATCCAACTGGACATTGTCTCCATTCCCGGTGGTTCTTTTCTGATGGGTGCCACCGATGGCTACCGTGATGAGACCCCGCGTTCAAAGGTTGAGGTCAAACCCTTTAAAATGGGGCGCATCGAAATTACAAACCGCCAGTTCCGTCGTTTCAAGGCAAACCACACCAGCCATCGCGAGTCGCGTCATGGCTACCAGTTCGGTATAACCGGTTATGAGATGAATGGTGATGACCAGCCCGCTGTGCGTCTCTCCTGGGATGATGCTATGGCATTTTGCAAATGGCTATCAAAGAAGAGTGGCAAGAAAGTGTCGTTACCTACTGAGGCTCAGTGGGAGTGGGCCGCCAGAGCTGGCTCTGACAAACCATTCTGGTATGGTGAATTGGATACAGACTTTTCTACATATGCAAATCTCGGTGATGTGTCGCTCTCTGACTTCATGGGCAACCCCTACGAACAGGATTACAAAAAAGCACGTTGTAATAATCCCGAAAATATTTACGACAACTGGGTGCCACAGGCACACAGAGTCAACGACGGAGGATTTATCAGTGAAGCCTCAGGCAAGTGGAAGGCCAACCCATGGGGACTGTCGGATATGCACGGCAATGTAGCGGAGTGGACACGTTCGCTCTACAAACCATACCCGTACAAGGGAAAAGATGGACGCAATGCCCCGACATCCAAAGAAAAACGTGTAGTCAGGGGCGGTTCCTGGTGGGATCGTCCTAAACACGCCACCGCCTCATTCCGACGCGCCTACCGCCCATATCAGCCAGTTTACAACGTGGGATTCCGCATCGTGATTGAGGAGTAGCGCTTATGCGCCCCAAGAGAACAGTTGGAATCTGAGTTTAACGTGAATCCATCATTCGGCATCGCTATCGCTATCGGTATCGCTACTCGAACTGCATTTTCGAACCCGATTCCGATACCGATTCCGAGTTGCGGCACATCATCTAACAGAAGCGAAGCCTGGGAGGGCAGTCGCTACGCGGCTGACCATTTTGCGTAACCTAATCATTCGCGTACCATCCGCAGTCGCCCGCATAGCGAACGCCTTCCTTGTCTCGCACCTTGTCTCAAACCTTGTCAAGCCAGACTAAGTGCGAGCAGCAAAGTTCGAGTCAAAGAATTCATTACTCGCCACTCGCCACTCCGCGCCTCCGCGCCTGCGCGAATCTAGCAGCTTATGCCTTCAGATAAAGGTGGGCACAGCCGATTGCATCTGAGAGCGCCTCATGATGATTCAACTCTATGTTCAAATAGTTGCAGCAATCACTCAGCTTACAGGGTTTAAATCCCTTGGCCCGATAAATCTTGAGAGTGCACTCCCACTGCGAAACGCGCAATCCCTCATAATCCAAATCAAAGTGCGCCATTGTCTTTGAAAGAACGCTCTTATCAAATGAGGCATTATGGGCTACCAGCAGTTGCCCTTCCAAATAGTGCCTGAAGTGCGGAAAAATATCGGCAAAGCTGGATGAACAGGCAGTATCCTCCGGTGTGATTCCATGCACCCCGATATTCCGCCCCCAGTACTCATTTCCAGGGGGCTGTATCAGAGCGCTGAATGTATCAAGGATCTCGCCGTTCTCAACCCGCACCAATCCAATGGCACAGGCGCTGTTGCGATAACCGGTTGCTGTTTCAAAATCTATAGCGGTAAAAGTCATGGTTTAGGCTTTTAGGTGTTTAGGCTGCAGGTGGTTAGGCTTGCGCAAAGCAACCCTAAAGCAAACTGAACACAAAAACTATAAAAGTATATCGTCCACAAAAGAACACAAGGAACACAAAGATAAAGTTCTACAATCCAAGGGTTTCTATGTGCTCTATGTACATTTTTAACCGCGAATCTCCGCGAATAGATAGGGGTATTTTATCCCCGCTTCGCGGGGTCGTTAATCACTTAAAATTCCCGTATCTGACGATTTGTAAATATCTCATAAGCTTCAGAGATTAGAGTTTTTAGCGGTAAAAAACTCTAACCGCAACAAATCCTGTCAATCCTGTTAATCCTGCTCAAAAACTTGTTGCGGCTATGCTGCGCTACTTTTTTTGTGGATAAATTTTATTTCACCAGGTCGCCGAGCAGCATCAGCTGACTGACCCAGATGCGGGTGCCTTGAAATTTCTCAGCAGCCAGCTCTTTATCTGGATCTTTCAATCGAAAAGCTACCGACTTACGATCGGGTTGCTCAGGATGAATCTCAACCTTGATTTCATGCACATCATCCATTGAACTGCTGCTGACAACACCGAGAGAGGCAATCCGGTGATAGGTGCAGTAGCTGTCGAAACGAGGACGCGGTTTAGCAGGAGTTTTACCGTCAACTGTTACAACAACCTGTCCTCCATCAGGACCGAGCAGGTCGTAGATACTGGCATTTTTGCCTTTAAACTTAAAGCTCAGAGTGCTGCCAGGTTTATCAGCCATCCAGATCTGCCCCATGCGGTTTCCAAATCTTTTCTGATTCGACTCATCTGCAGCCAGCTTGCGCCAATTACCGCTCAGCATACTCTGATCCAGAGGAACCATCTTAGCTGCCTCCCAATTATCCTCAACATAGCAGCTTTTTAGCTGCGACTTATGATTAACTGGCCGAGCCTTCTCCATATGAGCCCATGCCTCTTTAAGAAGATCCAGATATATCTGGTGTCCCTCAGTGCGTGGATGACAGCCATCTTTAGCAAACCAGATTTTGTCACCGGCCGGTTGTTTCTTGGATGTAAAGATCAGCTTATCCTGCTTGAGTAAATCCTCTACCGGCACACCAAAGTTAACTGAGGGGATTTTGTAGTAATCTGCCAGCATCTCCATTGCAGAGCTGGAACGAGGGCACATGCCCTTGCTGTAATCATTGGTCATACTTGACGAAATTGTGTAGGTGAAAACAATATCAGTCTCAGGATCCTTGCGCCATGTCTGCCGCACAATACCCTCCATCTGTCGCCAGATAGCATCAGGAGCGGCACCACCGTCATTAACGGCAAATTCAACAAAGAGCAAATCCGGGTTATACTGCAATGCATCGTGCCCGACACGAAAAACGCCCAGGCTACTACCAGTACCACCAATTGCCGCATGAATCTCTTTAAAGGACGCTTCAGGATACTTCTCTTTCAGCCAGGCGGTTGTCATAGGACGCCAACCATTAGCGGCTGTAATTGATCCGCCCAGATAGGCAACAACAATCTCTTCCTTAGCTTTGATCTTCTTAATAACATTGCCAATGCCACTGCGGGCTTGGAGCTTAACAGCAGGCTGCTGTTTATACTCAGGTGCAGCCAAGGCCGTTGATGAGCAAGCGAATACCACCGTCGCGCAGAGCGACATTATAATCATACGTTTCATTTGTTTCCCCTAGTTTAGTTGCTATAAAATCAACTTATTATTTTTGGGTCTTCCGCTGAATCTGTGGGTAAATAATGCTAAATAATGCTTAAAACACCGGGCATAAACCTCTATTATGTTGTAAACCAAAACGACACTTTAGAGAGAGACACCCGGTGC
>JAQIBS010000212.1 GCA_027858965.1 Kiritimatiellia bacterium | reverse complement strand
ATCTGAAATAGGGGTTAGGGGCCGCTCAACGGCTGGGTTTAGGGGTTAGGGGCCGCTACGCGGCAGGGGGAGAAAAATCAGGAATTCCTCTCCCTTGTATTAAGGAACCAGGAACTGGGCTGTAAGTTTTGCAACCTCTTTGCGGACGGATGCCTGTAACTCAATATTTTCAACATCATTCAGGATATCTGCAATCCAGCTGCCGATGACTTTCATCTCAGCTTCTCCCATTCCCCTAGTTGTCACCGATGGGGTACCGATACGAATGCCGGATGTCACAAAGGGGCTCTTTTCATCAAAAGGAATCGTGTTTTTATTGCAGATAATGCCAGCAGCATCAAGTGCTGCTGCAGCTACCTTCCCCGTCAAGCTGCTGGCTGCCACATTGACCAGTGCCAGATGATTATCTGTTCCACCGGATACAATAGTCAGGCCTCGCTCTATAAGAGTTGCTGCCAGAGCTTTGCTGTTGGCGACAACCTGTTTGGCGTAATCTTTGAATTCGGGAGCCAGTGCCTCTTTGAAACAGACTGCTTTGGCTGCAATAATGTTTTCCAGTGGACCGCCCTGCAGACCGGGGAATACAGTTTTGTTAATGGCTTTGGCATACTCCTCTTTGCAGAGAATCATACCGCCACGTGGACCACGTAAGGTCTTATGAGTTGTGGTTGTCACAAATTCTGCATAAGGCACCGGACTTGGATGCGTGCCGCCAGCAACAAGACCCGCAATGTGGGCCATGTCAACCATCAGCATTGCTCCACAGGCATCTGCAATCTCACGGAATTTCGGGAAATCCAATGTGCGCGCATAGGCACTTGCCCCTGCAACAATCAACTTGGGCTTGTGTTCCATTGCAAGCGACATAAGTTCATCGTAATCAAGAGCTTCTGTCTCTTTTGATACGCAGTAGGGGATGATCTCAAAAAGCTTGCCTGAAAAATTAACCGGGCTGCCGTGTGTAAGATGTCCACCTTGATCCAAACTCATAGATAGGATCTTGTCTCCTGGAGTCAAGACTGCAAAATAGACTGCCATATTGGCTGCGCTGCCACAGTGAGGCTGTACGTTTGCATGGTCGGCTCCAAAAAGCTCTTTGGCTCGGTTAATAGCCAGATTTTCCGCAGTATCAACAGGAATACATCCGCTATACCAACGTTTGGCTGGGTAGCCTTCTGCATATTTGTTGGTTAGTACGCAGCCTGAAGCTTCACGAACGGCTCGGCTAACGGTGTTTTCAGATGCAATCAGGTTGATGGTTGAGTTTTCTTGCTGTATTTGTCTCAATACGGTTGCATTGATCTCAGGGTCGGCAGCTGCGAGGTGAGATATTTCGGCAACTCTTCCGGCACGCTCTATCTGGGCTACGCGCCGCTTATGTCTCTCCTCACCGGTGAAAGGGGTATCCAGAAAACATTTGATAATAGCGATGGCGTTTTCTTTGGCAATTCTGCCTTGTAGCACAAGAATATTAGCATTGTTATGAGTTCTCGTCATAACAGCGTCCTCTGTGGTTGTGCATAGTGCCGCACGGATGCCAGAGAAACGGTTTGCTGTAATGCTCATGCCGATGCCTGTGGTGCAGACCAAGATAGCCAGATCGACCTCTTTAGCGATAACCAATTGCGATGCCTTAATGGCAAATTGAGGGTAGTCAGTGGACTTTGGGCTGTTTGTTCCTAAATCTATTACTTCGTGACCGGCTGACTCAATATATGACTTTGCCGCGTTTTTAATGGATAATCCACCGTGATCACATCCGATTGCTATTTTCATCAATACTCCAACTGGGTAGTTGCTAAAATTTACTTAAATAAAGACTTTAAATATTAGCATAGCTTGAGGCGGTCATCAAGTCGGGAGAGAATAATTGAGGATTAAAAATACTTCGACACACCGAATTATACGATTCCGCTGCGCGGAATAACAATATGGAGGGCCGAATTATTAGCAGCCCGCTTCGCGGGACTGGCGGCTCAGCAGGAGTTTCGTCCTCCCATTGAATTTCAAATTGATGAGCATTGGTGTTGCATCACTATTTTTCAAAGGGCCTTGGCCGTTTGGTGGGCTCCCTGATATAAGGGGAAATATATTTAAGGGTGGTGGTCATATCTTGCTGCAGATCATCAAGTTGAAGCATGACCTCATTGAGCCGCTTGTCAACCGAAGGATAGCTGTCAGAAGCTGCCTTTCCGTTACCAATATAGATCGCTCCTAGAAAATTATAAAGAGGAGGGAAGTAGCTGTCGATGTTATCGATTTTCTGAACCATCCAGTCCAGAGTTTTCACAATTTCTTCAGGAGTAGGACTTTCTGCTGCCTTTGCCTCCTCTTTGGCCAACAAGATAATACGCATGTTCTGATCAATTATTCGTAGTTGGGATGGGATGTATTTTAAAGTGGCCTGCTCTTCGGTCAGGGTATTCAGTCTGGCTGTGATGCGATTGACATCTTTACTGATCTTAGATGATATGGCTTTTATTTCGCTGTTATCCCCCTTGTTTTTCAGGTTGGATATTTCTTCCAGCCGGGTAAGGCGTTTGTTAATGGCTGTCAAGGTTGCATTGAGTTTACCAATTTTGGTTATCAGCGACTCTCCATCTCTCAGAGGATTATTTAAAACTCCCGGCATTGATCCGCGTGTTCGGCGACCTTCGGCTTCAATCGTTTTTTGTGTTGTGAAAATTGAGAGGCCTATAACTAAACAAACAGCTGCTGTGCTCATAATAAG
>JAQIBS010000139.1 GCA_027858965.1 Kiritimatiellia bacterium | reverse complement strand
TCTCCGACGCTACGGCTTTTCCCAATGTAATGGTATTCTTCAAGAAGCTCGTCGAACCGTTTGTTTTCAGTGCACTTTGCTATTCTGATTACAACGTTTTTGCCGCTGAAGGAAGCCTTGTGGCCCTGTTTTTCTTTTTTGTTTTGAGTATTCATCAACGCTATCAAAGCAAAAACAGGCGCACTTGTCTAGCAAAAATGACATTATTTAATAAATACAGGCGTTAGAGTGTGCTAAAAGAAAAAACCGTGACCATTCCCCACTCAGAGAAAATGTATGGGAAGTTCAACTACTTCCCTGCCCGCCTTCTGAATCACCGGCAATAATCAATCCAAATATCCTGTATTTAAACACGCCCCATATATGCCCTTCGAAAAACGAGACTCACCCGCGAGGCTGGCGAAGTGCCTCGGCGCAGAGATCGATACCACGAATATTGAATATGGTATTCGCGTCGTTGTCCGTGGAGGCCCAGGGCGCCATCAGGAATCCCAACAGGCGTTCGGGCGCCACAACCTGCCGGCCGAGTTTCACAAGCTTTCCGATCACATCCTCCGCACCGGCGTTAACCTGTCTGCGTTTCCAGCCGACCCAATTCGTGCCGCACGGAATCTGGTCGTAACCAGCCTTTTCAAGATCCCAGAAGTTAATCAGGCGCTTATGGTCGGCCGTCTTGTTCGTAGCCGGATCAAAACCGCCGTAGCATTCATCATAATACCAGTTGGAAAGGACAACGCTCTTGGGACACCGTTGCATGAACTCGGGATGATTCCACCCGTAATCACTCCATGCCCACGGACGGGCACCGAGTTTCTCCACCGTCTGCACAAGGTGCAGGAAGTCATGCATCCAGAACTCACCGGTCCGCACAGAGATGTAATGGGCGCGACCGCTCCCCTCCTGATGCTTAGCTGTCTCCTCATCGCACCCGATGTGGATAAACCGCGGGTGACCGAAGATCTCGTAAGCATCACGCAGCACGTCCTCACACACCTTATAGTAAACAGGAGTGGAAAGCATGCGGCGGTAGTGCTTCAGCCACCCGTTATGCGTGGTCGAAAAATTCAATTTTGGAATCGGTTCAAGCCCCATGCCCCGCAATCGGTCGAGTTCCGCGCGAAGTTTGTCCACACTCCAGGACCCGGCAATGGCAAGTTCGGGGTGGCTGGGGTAAACAACGCCCTCACCAAGATCGATGACGACCATGTTCATTCCCTTTACAGCGGCATGGTCCGTAACCTTACGCCACAAGTCTTCTTTGCAGCGAAGCGTCGTATCCGGCAACCCCTTCTCAAACTTAGACACATCAATATCCGGAGGAAACCAATCGCACCACATGTTGTGGCCAAGGTGCAGCAACACCGATTTAATGGCCTCAGGCCCCGTGGCGTGCACAAAAGTCTGATCAGCTCCGAGCACATCGAAACCAATACCGACTGCCGCGGCTGACAAAATCGCCGATTTTACGAATTCGCGTCTGTTCATTAAAACAACTCCTTCCTTAGACTATTGTGAGGTCATATACATCCGACCCTCTGAGAGGGTATCAAAGTCATATAAATACGACCCTCATGTCCCACCCACTTCCTCTTCATCACTCTGAACCATCAACCTTATATTCACCAACATCCTCAGCTACAGCCATTTTGAAAGAACCTTGAAGAGTCTTAGCTTTTACCCCCAGTGCAAGATTTGCACGGGTTAACAGGTCAAGTGACACTGATTTATCAGCATGTTCCATCTTTGCAACACGGCTCTGGCTGGTTCCCAATATCTTGGCAGCCTGAATCTGGGTGAGTTTTTGAGATTTCCGTGTTTTCAGAAAGGTCCTGCTGAGAGAGCGTTTAATCTCAACAAAAGCCATTTCCTCATCACTGAGATTCAAAAACTTCTGGGTATCTCCGACAACAAATCCAGCCGACTCCAGTTTTTTTCTTTTATCAGCATCCATAAATAAATTATGTCATATCTGACATACACTATCAAGACTGAAATCCAACAATTCACCATTCCCCACTCAGAGAAAACGTATGGGAAGTTCAACTACTCCCCCTACCCGACTTCTGAATTACCGGCAATATCATCAGCAAACGCCAGCAGTCTATGAAATCGCTCAACAGTCCCCCTGTTTCTTTCAAACCAGAGGTCACGATTACTGAAATAATCGGCGCCACTACCTTCAAGGTTCAAAGAATAATCACTCCAAAGAACTTTCAATCTCTCGCTGTTTTTATTATTTATATACGACAAAAAGGTATTAACGGCATCTTCATGTTTTTCCTTATTTTCTAAAAGATAGGTTCCTGCCCAAGTTTCATTATCTGAAGCAACTCTTTGATAATCATCTACAATTATAACTCTGAATTCCTTTGCCGCTTCCACAGCATGCAATTTCATATCATGACGAATTTGAAAAATATAATGAACAGGCGGGCCTAAAACAAGTAACGCTAAACCTACAATTAATAACATCACCATATAAAGCCCTTTCTGTCTATAACAAAGCTAATTAGTGTAAAGTAGAAGTACGTCCACTCGGAGCACTGACATTTTTATTGATGCAGGCGGAGTAACTTCATCAAAGCCAATAAACTTGATAACTGATATGATCTTGATTATCACCACGAATGTTTCCATTTAAGTAACCATCTACTTCTGCAATTCGAACACCACTCTCATCAGCTGTGATCGCAGACATCTCTGAAACCTTTCCGCCGCCCAATGAATTAGCCGAAGTTCCAACTCGCAAACCCCCATTTTCTGTTAATAACCAACGGTCATGGATAGGGTGTGCTCCAGCTGCTCCTTTTCCTACTATAACGATCTTGACATCTCCCGCATCGGAGTCTGAAACATGTATACGCCAGTATGACCGATAAGCCTCTTCCCATGACTGAGTGGTGATTGTGGAAACCTGATGTTTCCGACTCGTTAAGATCGAAACAGGTATTACGGGATTTACATCGCGGATTAACTTGACCAAATCCAATTCTTCAACGCCAAAATACGGGTCCGTAATTTTAATAAATCCAGTCGCATCGGCCGCCCATTTCTTTATCAAAGCCAATGCTTTTTCACGCTCGCCGGGTCGAATCAGATTGTCATTTGCGACATCTTCAAGTCTTGCCGCAATCAATCCCGAATTCGTGACTAAGCGAATACGTGCTGCTATCCTAAAAGCAAGCTCTGCAGAAAGTCGAGTAGCTTCAAAGAGAGGGCAAAGTATTGTATTAGCTTGTTCAGTATTGGAATATCGACGCACAGCGTTCTCAATGACCCATGATAGCACTACATAGGCATCCTTGACGTTCATTTTACTTGCTTGTTTAATGAGTTGTCTGGTGTTATTTATGTGGACACAACGAACTCGATTAGAATTGAGGCCTGTCAACATCATCTGTGCAATCTCCACCTGCTGTTCAACCTCCCGACTTAACACCATCGCGTCATCTTCTCCTGAAGCAAGACGCTCTCGTAATTTTAGTAGTTCTATCCTTTGCTTGGTCTTCTCTCGAGCAAGATCGCGTCCAGGATCTTCATCAGATTCAGATGCTAGACTTGCTGCAAACTCAGGGTTCATTCGATGAGCAAAATCAATTATACGTTGTCGCGTCTTAGGTAGATTATCGACATCCAGTGGTATTGTTTCATTCCACGCTTTACGTAAACAATCCTTGCTCAACAGTTTGTCGATATCCGAACTCAATTTTGCAAGGCGTTCATAGTGTTCAATGCGATCCTCCAGAGATGATATTTCAGGTATAAGGTTGCTTGCTTCATGTAACAAACCGATTGGCTTTGTGTTTCTTCTGCTAGGCATTGAAGCACCTATACCCATCAGCACGAAAGCGCTGTCAGCCACATTCGGGATAGCCCTTGCTCTTAGCGCCAAGGCGTCCCACCCGTTATTGTGGCGCTCTAGACGTGCAATCTGGGCTTCAGCCAATATCTTATAGCCATCATGCTTGATGAACTCAGGGTTGGGAAACTTTACATTTACCAATTCTTTGAGTTTCTGAAGAATATCAACAATTTGCGGCTTGCTAAATGAACTATTGAATTTTTTGTGTATGCTGTCTATGAGCGATTCAATCTGACAATAAACAACATTATCTGCTTCCAGCAATTGCAGTACTTCGTATATGTATATAAAATCATCATACGAAACTTTTTGCGATGTTGGGGATACATGATCGTAACTTTCTGTTGGAATTTGTTTAGTGATCAAGAATGAGCAGATTGCTTCGTATGCATCGTCACGATAAGGCCGCGGCAACTTATCAATCAGTTGCTTTGCACATAGATTGTTGGCTTTATACAAGATAGGGGATATTGAAGCAATGACCTGCCAACGAATCGCTTGGTCACTGATATCTTCAGATTCAATAATCGGTCTAATCCACTTTACTACGATGTCCTGACATTTTACTAGATCATGCACCATGATGAACTTCATTGCAACCTCGCTCCACGCACTAGCGCGGAGGGCAACCGAGGGCACCTTGTCTATAAGATCCTTTAGAGCAAGGAGATCACTGTCGTTGTAAAGGTTGCGCTTCAGTAGGCCTCCAAAACAACGAATTGCCAATCTTACGCACCCAATATATGTTGTTGCTGTATCGCTACAATCTAAAACGATCTCATTTCGAGCTTTCTCGGTTTTGTCCAAAAAAGTGTTGCTACCTTCAGGCAAATTTTTAGCCAGTAGGGCAACAATCTTGAAACCTGCATCCACTTTGGACCATTCATAACTCATAGAGGTCCATGTCTTCTCCAACTCAACTAACAAAGCGTCAAGCAATGCTGAAGAGACATCCTTCTTGTGGCATAGAAGTGTTTCCATAAGCAAGCATAATGATTTACATCTTAATTCAGCATCATGGATTTCCATCGTAAGCGACCGAAGCGCGATGATATTTGGCAAAAAAGGAGCCATATCTTCCTTGTGTCTTGATAATGCTCGCAGAACAACGTAGGTCGCCTCAGATTGTGCAACTACAGATTGAATCTTCCCATACGCTTCATTGATTGCTGCAAAATTAATATTGGAAGGAGGCTCGTCTGCTACTGACTCAACTAATCTAATCAGTGCCGCTTCACGCCTCGGCCTAGTGTTGAGTTTGGAGACAACCTCTAATGCAGTCTTAAAATCACTCTGAGCTAGTGCGGAAATTGCCGGTAACACAACTCGATAATGATCCGCCGTCTTAGTCAAAATCTCTTCAACAACACACTTTAGTCCGTCAATCACCGCCAAATGGATTCCACCTTGCGGTTCAAACTGTTTATCAGGGTCAATCTTCTTGAGCACTCGCGCCAAAACCGCCAAGGCTGCTAGCTTGGTTCCTGGTTCAGTTAGTGCATCAATCACAAAAAAAAGGTCCATCAGTCGATCAAGGGCAGCTTGGTTATTGTAGCGTATCTCAGCTTCCGCCATTGTCGCCTGAACCTTGACGTACTCTACAGTTGGTCCTGCAGATTGAATAGTACCTTTCAGAGCATCTAGTCTATCAATTATCAATTTCACACGTTTCGTATCCGGTATGTAAACTAACGGCGACGCAATTTCGTTGTAGACCTTGGCATTTGCTGTATAGGTTGTAGTTTTAATAATAGTGTTCAATGCATATTCGACAACGTCTGCCGCGTCCGTGTTCTTTGCGTTAGCTATGGTCCACGACCTCAATGCAAAAATACGGTCTGTAGCATTTTCCCACTTCTCCATCTCCACGATAACTCCCGCGGCTGAGTATTCACCAAAAAACAAAGATATAGTATCCATAAATTTCTGTGCTTTAGGATCTTTAATTTTGGCGCGAAGAGTCTGTTGGGCAGAATCAATATCAGACATTCCTGTCTTTTTTTCCATAAAGGCATTAAAAGACAGCTGTGCTAACGCAAGATCGAGCCTGCCTTCTGGGCCATCTTTGCCCATGCATTCTTGTACTAGTTCAACGGCAAGTTCAGGATGTGTGTAAAGCAGATCGGAAGCTATTTCAATTCCTTTGTCACCTAAACTAGCGCGGTCGATTAGATTGTATTGTTGTTGAATCTGATCACTTAGCTCGACATCCAAAGGCAAAGATTTCGTTTTTTTTGCTCTAGCTATCACAGCCAACAAGTGCAATCGGTCTTCCTTTGTAACCATCTGCTGTGCTAAAGCATTAGCTGTCACAAAATCATCAAGGGCTAGATATGCTTCAATTTCGGAGCGCCATGGTTCAGAACTTTCCATACTTGCAATTGTGGCTCTCTGAAGACCAAATCTCAACAAATCACCATCGCGACCTAGACTGAGTGCTGTGTCCACCCCTAAATCCGCCTGCTGATGTAAAGGTATCCAGGATTTTCCACAATCGATTAATTTGCCGATATGCTGTGGCGAAAGATACTTCAAAAGTTCCTCGTAGCGTTCGGCCTCATTAAAAAGACTCGGAAGATTTGTCAATGCATCATAATTATCTACTGAACTCAAAAGATCCTCTATCGCAATATCAAAGATAGACCGCCGCAATGAAGATAGACGATGCGTAGCATGCCTCTTGAAAGCCTCACAAACAAAATCTACAATTTCACCATCATCTTGAATTTCCACGAATGTGCAACGAGCCAGTTTATCATTCAACTTCGAAACTTCTATCTTGCATAGCCGGGAAAGTGAAGCCAATGAGTGTCGTCGTTTATCAAACGCAATAAAAGCAAGTGCATGTCGCAATACAAGGTCGTCGGTTTCTACAGCCTTCCACTCAAATTCAATTAAGTCAGGCATGTGTTTAGGAAAATCTTGGAGCAACTGCTCTATGCTAGTACCAGCATGTAATAATCGACGTATACTAGCGAAATTCCCTGGCATCATTTTGCATAATTTATGAACCAAATCAAGGTCTTTTTTATCCTTTATCAAGTCGGGGAAAAAAGTTCGTGTTTCCTCATTTGTAAAACCAGATAAAGGAAAAGACTTAATCCCTTTAATATTTTTAAGTCGTTTTTTCCAGTAATTTATCTCCCCTGAAATAATGAATCGGAATCGTGGAATTCCAAACGGTAAAAGCTTTAAAATCATTTCTCTTTCATGGTTGCCTTCTTCAGGAATATCACTTAATCCATCAATCACAAAATAGTAAATAATCTTTTCTTTATTAGCCTGACGTTGCAAATCATTTATTCGAGTTCTTAATAGATGATCGGGATCAATTATATTATCAGGGTTATTACGAAACGATTCTTTCTTAAGAATCCATCCGATTTGATCACAAAGGTCTTGCGAAAGCATCGCTGAATTATATGCCCAATGACTTGAAGAACGGATAAATAATCCAAATGATTGATTAGAATATTCCTGCACAAACTGGGCAAATAGCGTTGTCTTTCCAATTCCCTCAGGGCCCTCAACAACAACAACCTCTGAATCTTCCTGAAGCATATCTGCTATAGTAGATATCATATTTTCACGTTTTATGTTTGGGCTACCAAGTTGCGGAAATGTCGCAGAAACCTTGGTTACATCCATCACTTCAGCGTAATCGATTTTCATAGATGTTCTTCTTTCTCTTGTTGCACTAGAGTTCACTACAGAGGTCGTGTTCATACTTTACACAGAATTCATATCCTTAAATCGTCAAGATTATTTTCGATTTGTTTGATCAACAAAAGATTCAACGGACAGAATAATCTTCAGCACCCCCATAGTTACAACTCACAACATCAAACAGCCTGTTTGACCAACTGAAGTTTACAAAAGAAGGACTAGGAATACAACTACAAGATTAAAGAAGTTCTAAAATTCGGGAGGGCTATAGTTCTAAAGCAGGGAAAGGCGAGTAGTTCTAAAATTATAACCAGCCTTCGCCCGCGGGGCTACGGCGGTCAAGAAATGCGAGAGTGGTAAATTTAAAGAGGAGGGAAAAGTGCAAAACAAAAAGGTCAAAAGAAGCAAGAGGTTTTAAGAGGTATAGAAATATGAAATATATAAATGCTTTGATTATCGCTGTTGTGGTGTGTGTGTGTGGACAAGTATCATACCAGAGGATCGCAAAATAACAATTAACAGGCATGCTTCTCTTTCTGTTTGAAGTTGGGAGCATAGATTATAATTCTACAAATGGGCTTGTCAGGGTAGACAGTTACAAAAGCAACGAATGAGGGGAGAATCAAGGCAGCATAGTAGAGGCAGTTGCTAAGACTAGTATAGAGTCAGCAAAGTGACCGATATTTTTTTAAATAAAGATACCTGCTTTGCAGTCTTTCAATAAAGAATAAATGCTTTCTTCTTTTTTATCTTCTATTAATTGTTTGTTAACATCATCCAGCATGTGTTGGAATTCAACATACGCAAGGCAATTATGGGTTGTATGAACAGTCTCTCCGATTGCTTGCCCCTCTCCAATAACGTGAGCACCTATAATATTGTCCATGAGTTGGGTATTAGCCATTATTTTCCTCCTTTTTCGCATGTTTATTCTTAATCATATAATTAAACAGTCTATTATAAGCATCTTCTAGGCCAATTTGCAATGTGATTTTCGTAAGTAGATGTACATACATCCATTGACAAGGCGATTCATCAGAAAAGGCATTAACTTTATTTGCTTCACAGCAAAGTACTGCACAAGGTGAGGCGTTCCCCTGTGTTGCTCTCAATGTTAGAACTAAAAAAGATTTCAAATTAGTTTTTTGGGATTCATCAAGGAAGAAAAACGGATTTAATGTGTCTTCGTGGGCTTTTTGAGTATCTGGAAAAACATGAAATTTTTTTGTATTATTAAAGGTAGCCATTACCGAAATAGTCTTTGAATCACTGTCATATCTGAAATGCTGGCTGTATTGAAAATTAGTTGAAAAAGATTTTTTGTCTGTGTAAAACGTGTGTCCGTTGTAACTAACAAGCTCAACAAGTCTATCTTTTTCAGGAACTAGATAATGAATAATTAATTCCAATGAGTTTCGAGCGCTTTGGTTGATTGAATTTAAGCAAATTTCTGTTAAGGCTTGATGGGCAACCGCTAGTGTGTTCTCCACTTCCCGATCAGGCTGGAGCGAGTTTGCACAGTGAGTGCATTTTCTTGACTCTTTATTATTGTTTAGATTTCTTAATTCAGAATCTATATGCCTTTGTTTGTGTCCGATCAGAGAGTTGAGGGAATCATTTAGGTTGATTGTCCAACGCATTACAAAATTTGATACTTTAAAGGTTGCATTTTTAGCCGATAATTCCACAAGGTCTTCCTTTATAAAATTATCGCTTTGTTTCCAGACTTGAATAGCAATTAAGACTGTGGCTGTGATTAACCCTTCCTGCCAAAACCAAACTGCTTTGCCAGCGGACGTGATTACTTCTACAGGATTATCAATAATACCAACAATATTAAGTTTATCAAACAGAAGAGCAACCGCTGGTATAAGAAATATACCAAGTACTACCCTGAAAAAGTTTCTGAAAAATGAATATTTCCAAAAACGCCTAAAGAAACGGGTAAAATGAACATTGGCAAGAAGCCCAAATACTAAACACACACATAATCCAATGAGAGGCGGATTAAGAAATTCTTCATACTTATGATAAAAACAAAATAAACTCATATTATTAGTAAAAGGTAACATTTTTTTAATCGTAAAGATGGTATTTTGAAAAATCATATTTCAACATTGAATATCAATTCACAAATCAAGATGATCCCTACTCACAACATCAAACAAACTATTTGATTAGTCGAAGTATACAAAAGCAAAACTAGGAACACAAGTATAAGTGTAAAGAAGTTCTAAAACAGTTTAGGGGGGGGGCGCCTTTCTTAGTACGGCGTGACATGAGGGAGCAAAGGGAGTTGATCCATCTTCGTGCTCCGCAACTTCGCAATGACGTGATGGCGCTGAAGGGGAAGAGAGTCGCTACGCTCAATCGTGTGAGCTTGATCACCTCTTAAATTAGACATAGGAGGATTAAGAGACATTCTGGCTCTGTTTGATTACTCAGAACCTTTGGTTTTGCGATAAGAGGCTATCTCCTCAGCCACATTATCCAAAGAGAGTTCACCTCTTTCCACAACCTGACTACCCAAAGCAAAAATATCGTCCCACCGTTCCTTCTTCTGGATGTATGCTCTGGCTGCTTCGCGCAGAAACTCAGAACGGCTTCGGGATTCCTCCTTAGCCACCTTATCAATCTGCGCCAACAGATCTCTCTTAAAAGCTATATTAACTGTTATTGTACTCATTATATACCCCTTTTACACAACAAATATACAATCTTTGTATATCCACAGTCAACCCGATTCTCAATGCGAGGACAGCCGAAAATAATTCGGTGCGTGGCAAAGACAAAATCCTGAAGAAAGGAAGCGTAACGAGTACGGCCTCCCGTGCGAGGGCAATCATCCCGGCTAGCAGAGGGCACGTAAATGTAGCGGGGGCTTTCAGAGCCGCATGGAGCAAAGCGGCTCTCACCTTGAATATTGGATATTCAAAAACAATAGGACACCCCCATGGCAACGCCCTGGGCTAGTATGTAAAGCCCTTTGAGAACTGGCTACTGGCTACTGGCTACTGGCTACTGGCTGGGGTGCCATTAGTTTGCGTATAGCCTAACTACCATCCCCTGTTATCCGCTCAGATTGTCCAGCCATCCCGAGATGCCGGATTCAGATACTGGTTCAGCTCGGGCATATTGGTGCACCGCATAGCATCGCTATCCCATTGAAGGCGGCGTTTAGGACCCGCCAACATAGCCAGGTCACCTAGCAGCGCAATCTCTGCCAACGGAGCCGAATAATCAAAATTCGCACAGGCCTGCGTCTTGTTATGACAAGCCTGAAAAAAATCATCCTGATGCGTTCCTTTGACACGTGGCAATATTTTATTGGGCACCGGAAATGCACGATGGGCCTCCTCCGGTAAAATACGACACCCATCGCCATAGGGACCGATTACCATAACTCCCTTATCGCCCACCAGCAGAGATCCATTCCGACCTAAATTCCGGTTGTACTTCTTCTCCAGTTCATCCAGCAGCGGAGGTACGTTCTGCCATTTGCGTTTATTGACACTTCGCCAGCGCTTCTGTACCGTCCCTTCGCTGTATTCAACCCCGGCAGCCAATCCATCGTACCAGTAGATTTTGACAGGAGCCATCTCCTCCCGAGCAGGAAAATCCCAACGAATGCGCGAACGAATGGGCCAGACACCCTCGTCACCGCCATATACATCTTCAAGTTCAACTGCCTCAGGGGCCTTGAGTTTAAGAGCCCAGTAGGAGGCATCAAGGATATGACAGCCCTGATTGCCGATAGATCCATTGCCGAAATCTTTCCAGAGATGCCAGTTGTGTGGATGAAGATCGTCATGAAAACTGCAGAATGGAGCAGGTCCTATCCAGTTATCCCAGTCAAACCCCTCCGGCAGCGGCAGGCGGGGCGAGTTATGAGAGGACATAAGACCATTGCAGCGGGTTGTCCAGCAGTGAACCTCACGCACCTGACCTATAGCTCCGGCCCAGATATATTCGCAGAGTCGACGACACCCTTCGTTCGAGTGTCCATGCTGTCCCATCTGCGTAACGACACCGTATTTTTTTGCCTCATCCCGGAGCTGACGCGCCTCTTGAATTGTATGAGTCAATGGCTTTTCAAGGTATACATGAATGCCGCGCCGTATGGCAAGCAGAGCTGCAGGTGCGTGATGGTGGTTAGGTGCAGCGATCATTACCGCATCAATTTTCTTCCCCATCTCATCGAACATTTTGCGGTAGTCACTGTAAATTTTGATTGAGGCGGCATCAACCGACGGGGCAACCTTGCGGACTTTTCCCAGAGCCTTCTCAATGCAACGGGGATCAGGATCGACCAGCGCCACAACCCTCTCTTTACAGGATTCAGGCAACAGAGTCCTGACACCTCTATCACCACAACCGATGACCGCAATACGCAGAGGTTTTTTCGAGTGAGCATTGTTTTGTCCGTGCGCACCTAACACAGAGATGCCGCCAACACCGGCTGTTATTGTCTTAATAAAATCCCGTCTTTTCACTTTGCTCATTGATCTTTACCTCTTCGGGACTTACTTGACGCGGCCGGTGTAAGCCTCAGCACTGGAGTTGTCAACTGCATACTTAAAAAACTTTTCCGCCGCCGCCTCGCGAGCCTTATCCCAGGGACGCGGACCGCCACAGAGCTGCACAGCCCAAAGCTTGAGTTCCTTGGTGTGCCAGTTGACCATGCAGTTTGTACCCCACGCACCGCCATGTCCAAACCAGGCATCTTCAGTGTCTTCTTCCGGAGCGGAAAGCCCCAGTGAATAACCACCCAGACCTTTCGGACGTGTCGACTTCGCAAGAATTTCCTTAACGGTCTCTTCCTTGAGTATCCGCACACCGTTTTCACCCACGCCGAGATTCATGAGCATCTTGTAAAACTTGAGCTGGTCGTTCGCTGTCGTCCAAAGCCCCGCGCCGGCCGACGGAAAAACGTGATCGTCATTATACGGACGCTGCTCCATATCATTCTGCAAGCGGTATTTGGCAGGCGCATCTTTCACACAGTCGTACATCTCGATCTGAGTCTCAAGCTGCTTGTCAGTCGGTCGGAATGAGCTGGATGCCATGCCGAGCGGATCAAGGACACGCTCTTTGAGAAAGACATTCCAGCGCTTGCCGGTCACCACCTCGACGACGGCCCCGCCGATATCAATACCTGTATTGGAATACTTCGCCTTTGTACCGGGCTCAAAGAGCAATGGACACGCCGCCGCGATCGCCGCAGTCTGCCGGAGAGGAGCACCGCCGGACCAGCCGCCACCCTTGAGGTTGCCCTGCTTCGCGCAAATCTCGAATGGAAATCCACTGGTGTGGTTCAAGACCATGCGGATTGTGAGCTCGTTTTTGGCCTTAACGAGTGTCTTCACATCGTCCTTGGTGGATTCGTGGATCCAGAGCGTCTTGAATTCCGGCAGATACTTTGAAACAGGATCGTCGAGCGAAATCTTGCCTTCCTCAACAAGCATTGCGATCGTCACGCCACAGAAACCCTTTGTCTGCGAGCACTGCATGTAGACATCGTCCATGGTGATCGGACGCTTAGCCGCGACATCAGAGTAACCGACGCAGGTGTTTTCCTGCAGACCGTCCTTATAAAAGACGCTGACCCCACCCGGAAGATGTCCTTTTTCAACATAAGAGACAAGCGCATCCTTTGCGAAAGTAGTTCCTGAATTCTTCGGCCCGTTGCCGACCGTGCTGCATCCCGAAATAATCGCCGCGCTAACGACGAGCATCAATAATTTCTTCATCTATTCCCCTTGTTTATTTTGTTAAATTCTTGTTTTCTTTTAAAAGATACGCACCCTCCCGCTTCGCGTGAGAGGTACGTCCTACAATATTATCCATTGGTGTAGGGCGTGGTTCTTTCGCGAAGCGAAAGGCCGCGCAAAACGAAATTGACTTGCGGAATTCGCCTGCGTTGGACTTTGGCAAAAATATTACGCAACAATAATTCTAAACTCCGAAACCCTAAACTCTAAACTATTTACTTATTAAATCCCTTATGATTCATGAATTCCCAGATACGACCCATCCAGGTATAGCTGCCCGTACCGGGGGCGGCCTTCCTCTGGAAGCAGTGACTGCGGCCTGCAAGCGTGTGAAGATCGGACTGGATTCCCATCCGGCGAAGCTGTTCCCAGCATTTCACCGAATTCATCGCAGCCCAACCATCCGCATTACCGTGTATGAACAGAATCGGACAAGTATCAAGGTCGAACGATAACTCAGGAACGGGCCTCGCATTGTCCTCGTTGCCACCCTGCTTATTCGGGGATTCGGCACCGTCCGTAAGCGCATACGCCGGATAGATTGCGACCGCCCACTGCAAGTTGCAGGGAATCTTGTCAAGCTCATCAATCGGCCAATAGGAACGATGTTTCGAGCTGGTCGCGCCCATGAGCGTCAGATGTCCACCGGCCGAGGAACCCATGATGCCGATACGGTCGGGATCCAGTCCCTTGGCCGCGGCCTTGCTGCGGACGATTCGGACAGCACGCTGCAGATCCTGCCACGCCGTCGTATGCTTGGCCAACCCACCCAGCGGACGCGGTGTGCGGTATTTCATCGTCACAACCGTCATTCCCTTTTCATTCAGGTAACGCCGCGTCGGAGCGACTTCGAATCCGTCAGGACTATTGCCCATGTAGCTGCCGCCCGAATAGATTATCTGGATCGCCTTTGTCTTAAGTTCCTTCGGCATGTGCCACTCGATATAAGGCAGGCACTGGTTTGTCTGCACATCCGGCATCCGGCCTTCCGGCCAGACAGGCTCCTTGAGGTATTCGCCGCGAGCATCGTTGTTCGGATAGCGGGTCATCAGAGCGACTTCCGCGTCGAGATGCCCATCAAAATTCATCTGGCGGATGAACTCGGCAATACGGTCGAACCAGTGATCATAGGCAGTGCCGTTCTCGCCCTTGCTCCAGTCACCCATGAAACCATGGGGGCGGTCTGCAAAGAGATGGATCTCGGCCGGAATTTTCATTCTGCGGAGCTGACGGTAGATCTGCGTGGAGCCGTTCGGTGAATAGATATCCGCCCCGCCGTGAAAGAGCGCCATCGGACAGGTCTTCGCATCAAACTTAAATACATTTGAGAGCTTTACGTCGATCGCTTCGCCATCGCGAGTGTTGGGGCCAATGAGTCCGTCCGTGAGCGCGTAGGCTGTGTAGATTGGAACAGCCCAGTTAACGTGGCACGGAAGCTGGTCAATTCCGTCGACCGGCCCGTAGGCAGGTGTGAGTGCGCTCGTCGCAAGCAGGACCGTCAGATGCGATCCCGCAGAGAACCCGAACACGCCGATCTTCTCAGGGTCGAATCCGCGTTTCTTCGCATCGTTGCGTACAAGACGGACTGCGCGTTGCCCGTCCTCCCAGCCGCTCTGGTAGATTGGCAACCCTTTAGGACGCGGCGTACGGTAAGTGAGGCTCACGCAAACGAATCCGAGTTCGGTGAACTTCTTCGCAGCCCGTTCAATCCACACCCCGTCGCAGCAAGTGTGATAACCGCCGCCGGAAATGAGCAGCATGCATCCACCGTTTTTGTCCGCTGGAGCGTCGTACCAGTCGAGATACGGCATCGCATGTTCCGCTGCCTTGAATCCCGGTGCTTTCACCTCCTGAGTGGTCGCCGCGATCTGATGAACCTGTAAATCCGGGATCTTTCCTTCCGGCCAAATCGCAACCCGCTCCCCGGCGAACGTTAGAAAGGCGGCCAGTAACCAAGAACTAAAAATAAACAGTTTTTTCATCATATATCCCCTTAATTTTTTCTATAAACGCCATTTAATTGCTGTAATTTCCCTCAATGCCTTAAAACCGGTATCAGACTCGTATAAAGACACGGGACATCGCCCCACTTGAGGAAGCAAAATACTACCTCCCGACCACGCAACGCACAACACCAAACAACCTGTTTGATTAACTGAAGTGTACAAAAGCAGAACTTGGAAAACAAGTGTTAAGAAGTTCTAAAGCTGCTTTCAGCCGCAACCAACTAAGCTCTTGTGATACACGAAACCATTTTCTCAAAATGTTTCTTTGGTGTTAAACACCGCATCTTTAGTCAACAACGCTTCGCGTTGCATAGAATATTGTAACAACGTGCACGAGATCTGACATTAAACCGTTTATCCATTTTCAACTCTGTGTTCTTTGTGCGCTCTGTGGTTACAAAAAAACTACTCACCATCAGATCTTCCAGCCAGCCCTGTATGTCGATTTCACATACTGGTTCAACTCCGGCATATTGGGGCAGCGCATCGCGTCGCTATCCCATTCAACACGGCGGTGAGGACCCGCAAGCATAGCAAGATCACCCAGCAGAACGATCTCTGCCAGCGGCACGGAATAATCGAAGTTTGCGCAGGCCTTGGTGTTGTTATGACATGCCTGGAAAAAATCTTCCTGATGTGTTCCTTTGACGCGCGGCAATGTTTTCTCGGGCACTGGAAATGCACGGTGGGCCTCCTCCGGTACTATGCGACATCCATCTCCGTAGGGACCGATTGTCATAACTCCCTTATCGCCCACTAGTAGAGATCCGTTCCTACCAAAATTCCGATTGTACTTCTTCTCCAGTTCATCCAGCAGCGGAGGAACGTTCTGCCACTCGCGTTTATTGACACTTCTCCAACGCTTCTGCACTGTCTTTTCGCTGTATTCCACCCCGGCGGCCAATCCATCATACCAGTATATCTTGACAGGAACCATGCCCTCCCGTGCGGGGAAATCCCAGCGGATGCGGGTGCGGATGGGCCAGACACCCTCATCACCGCCATGCATGTCTTCAACTTCAACCGCCTCAGGCGCCTTGAGATTGAGAGCCCAATAAGAAGCATCAAAAATATGACAGCCCTGATTTCCTATGGACCCGTTACCGAAATCTTTCCAGAGATGCCAGTTGTGAGGATGCAGGTCATCGTGAAAATCGCAGTATTGCGCAGGTCCGATCCAGTTATCCCAGTCAAAGTCCTTTGGCAGCGGCAGAACAGGCGAATTATGTGAAGACATAAGACCATTGCAGCGGGTTGTCCAGCAGTGAACCTCCCGTACCTGACCGATGGCTCCGGCCCGGATGTATTCGTAGAGTCGACGGCAACCCTCGTTCGAGTGTCCGTGCTGCCCCATCTGCGTAACAACTCCATATTTTTCAGCAGCGGCCTTGAGTTGTTCTGCCTCATAGATCGTATGGGTCAGGGGTTTCTCGCAGTAAACATGAATACCGTGACGCATAGCCAGCAGCGCAGTCGGCGCATGATGGTGATTAGGCGACGCGATCATCACCGCATCCAGTTCCTTCCCCATTTCATCAAACAGCTTGCGGTAGTCACTGTAAATTCTAATCGAGGCAATATCAACAGATGGAGCAACCTTGCGGACTTTTGCCAATGCATCCTCAATGTGACGAGGATCAGGATCCACAAGCGCCACAACCCACTCTTTGAGGGACTCGGGCAGCAGAGTCCTGATGCCTCTGTCGCCACAACCGATGACCGCAATACGCAAAGGTTTCTTTGCGGGCGCCTTGCTTTGTCCCTGAGCGCCCAGCACAGAGATGCCGCCGACACCGGCTGTTACTGTTTTGATAAAATCTCGTCTTTTCACTTTTACTCCTCACTCTTAACCTTAAATGGTAAATATTGTAACAAATGGTAATGAAGGAAAGAAAAATGTTTAACTCTGCGCTCTCTGCGCCTCTGCGAGGAAGCAACTGTGAAGCAGTGACAATAATTCTGATAATTCTGAAACACTGAGACACAAAACTACTCAGCGTCAACATCGACGGAGAGGATACCGACACAGGTCTTGTCATGCTGAGGTTGCATCATAATCCGCAGGAACTGCGCCTCTGTCTTATCCTTTGGTTGAGCGCTGTTATAGCAATCAGGCAGCACGTTATATCGATCGGTTAGATAGAGCTCCAGCTTCTTCCAGTCATCTCCCTGCTTGACCTCAACATGCCACTCACCCGGCACCTGCACACCACCCTTATCATCATACCAGTAGACACCGAAACTGCGGATATGCTTCTGCTTGCCAATATCAATCTCGACCCACTGGGTCTTACCTTTCTGCGGCCAGCTGGTCCAGCGGGGAATAGATGTATCGGAAGATGATTTCGGATTATCTTTCAGCTGAACCGCGAAAGTTGTATCATGCTCCCACGTATACGAAGCCTTCACTGATTTGAATTTATAGTTATCCACATTATAGATATCCGGTTTGGCAATCTCGCGCTTTGTCCCAAACCACACCATCATTGAACTGCGATCACGGTTACTCCATGCGTAATACGGAATCATCTTCAAGAAGGCGGCTTCGGATGATTTCTCTGTAAGTTCCTGAGCAGGAACCGTAACACCGGGCAGTCCGGCCAGCGGGCCATCCGTGATTTTTTTAATTTCTGCACCCTTCACCGCTGCCTGAGGATCAACAAAAAAACGCTGCACAGCACCTTCATTATCCACACCCTCAGCACAGTAAAGAAGCGGTCCGCGTGAAAATGCGACTCTATCATGATTTGCCTCAACCTTATCAATACAACGACTGGCACGCAGCGGCATCGTCATTTTCAGCTGCACTGTGTCGCCAGCAGCCCATTCGCGATCGATCACGATAAAACCGTTTTGCAGATCTTCGTCTACGCGCCCTGCCGCATTCGCGACAGAGGCACGTCCTACAACTGTAGCCGAGGTCCGTGACCTCGGAGGCGGGGTCATGGCCCCCGCCCTACAGGAAGAAATTTTTTCATCATTCACCAAGAGTTCATAGCCGCCCTTGTTGTCGATAAAACTGTAGAGCTCTCCCGGCACAAAGCGGTCTCTACACCAGGAAGGTATCCGCACATGCAGTTTGAAACGAGCCTTCTTCTCAGGGTTCAGGGTCAGCTCAACATCGCCATCATATGGATATCCACTGCGCTGTTCAATTTTCACAGGCACTCCGTTAATCATCATTTCGGCATTGTTTGCGCCATAGAGGACAAGATAGAGCGAATCACCGTCAACCGCATACATATATCCGGGAACCTGCGGTACTAGGCGCGCGATATTGGAGGGACAGCAGGCACAGCCGAACCAACAGGAACGGGGCTTGTGATTGAAGTCACACTCAAGCGGATTGGGATAAAAAAAGCTGGTGCCATCCAGCCCGACCCCGGCGAGACAGTTGTTGAGCAAGGCAACTTCAGCAACATCAATATACTTCGCATCGCGGTATTTCAGGAACATGCGCATATTGAAAAACACATTACCGACCGCTGCACAGGTTTCCAGATAGGTGACCTTATTGGGCAGCAGATAGGAGGGGCCAAAGCCCTCGATATTGGGTATCGCTCCCAGACCACCGGATATATGCATTTTAGTATCAACAATATCATGCCAGATGGAATCCAGTGCAGCTGAATAATAATCGGTTCCTTTCAAGCTATCCATCTCGGCCATGGCAGCATAGAGATAGGTTGCGCGGACAGCATGCCCAAGCGCTTTGCGCTGGTTCGAAACCGGCATATGCTGCTGCGCATAATCTCCGGCACGGTGTGATCCGTGTTTAGGAATAAACGTTACCCCTCGAATGTCGAGAAAGCGCTGCGCCATATTCTTGTATAGGTCTTTACCTGTGTAGTTGTAAAGTTTGAGCAGAGCCAGTTCAATCTCCTCATGCCCGGGTGCCTGCATCACGGGACGGCCATCATTGTAGTGGGAATCACCCCTTTCAAATATAACCTTGTTTACATGCAGGGCGCTCTTTTCCGCCACATCCAGAAACTTTGTCTTACCGGTAGCCCGGGCATAAGCAACAGCAGCCTCATACATGTGACCGATATTGTATAGCTCATGGCTGGAAATGATACGACTGTAAGGACGTTTACCCATGTTGCCAAGAGAGGGATTACCGCAGATATGTGAGACATAGAGGTATCCATCCTTCTGCTGAGCGCGGGCAATGACATCAATGATGCTATCCATCAAAGTCTCAATCTCTGAATTGGGCTCCGCCTGAATCATCATGGCACCCCCCTCCATCACCTTATAAAGGTCAGATGTATTAAAAGGATGCGGCGGTGGCTTCGGTCCAGTCTTACCAGCTTCAAGATACTCGGCGCACATCCGCAGACGGTTCAATCCCACCTCAGTTTCCTTAAATGCATGTGGCAGGGTCTTAGTGACCAGCTTCTGTATCTCCGGTTTCCACAGCTCATCCTGCATCTTCACCTTTTCAAAAGGCAGCATTTTGATTGTATCCGCTGATGCAAATACTGCGATTAGACAACTTGTCACTATTATACTCTTCATAAAATTTTTCTATTTGCCTCGTAATATATATGTCCACAAAAGATCACAAGAAACACAAAGAGAGAAAACCTACAAAATTGTAAAACAACAAACTAACTTCCTGCTCATGTCATCTCCTCTTTTCAGTATAATTCATACTATGAGAAAACTTTACGCTTTAATACCGAATGAGACAAGTGAAAATAATTAAAACCGCATTTATTCGATCAAATCAGCAGTTTGGTGCATCAGTATAACCAAAATCAACACATGATTGTGACGTTCAAGGGTAGCTCCGGTTTGCACCCGGAGTGTCCCGATGCAATCTGTCTGCGGTTCACGCTGGTCCAGTTTACAGGATGTTCGGATTAAAGGGGCTGGGGCTCAATAAAATGCCGGAACCCGACATGTCAGTCGGAGATGTAATGGGATATCATATCCGTACAGGCAAGCACGATATCACGCCCTTTGACTGGCAATGCTATCTGGATTTCGCAGATCGTCATTTGCCTTACGGAATACAGAAATAAACAAAACAGAGATCAAATGTCATTTATCCGAGCACAGCTTCTTATTTCTGTTTTCTGTGTAGTTGCTCTGTGTTGACAATCTAATGGATCGACTCAGACTTTATTGCTGCCTACAACAAAGCCACCTCTCCTTTGCGTCAGCACTTTACACACTATAGTTGTTGTTTAACAAAAATGAGTATATTATACTGTCAATCAGACTCTGTTACGGAAAGGATTTTCAGTATGTCTATTCGACACGAACAAACAAACGCAACGCGGCGCGGTTTTCTAAAACAGACGGCAGCGGCGGCATCCCTATTTTCAATTGTACCGCGTCACGTGTTGGGCGGTCCCGGATTTGTTCCACCCAGCGAAAAGGTAAACGTCGCAATCATCGGAGCAGGTGGAATGGGAATGAGAGACACCAAAAGTCTCCTGCATGAACCTGAGGCCCAGGTTGTCGCGGTTTGCGATTCAGCCGAGAGCACCGACTTGACCAAGTATTGGTATCACTGTCATGCTGGCCGTATGCCGACAAAGGCGTTGATCGAAAAGCACTACTCGGAAACCAAGGCTGGCTACCGGTGCGCCGACTACGAAGACTTCCGCGTCATGCTCGAAAAAGAGAAGGGTATCGATGCCATTGTCTGTGCGACACCTGACCATTCGCATGCCTTTGTCTCTATCACCGCTATGAAAATGGGCAAGCATGTCTATTGCGAAAAACCACTCGCTCACAACATCTGGGAAACCCGTCAGATTGCACGGGTGGCGAAAGAAATGGGTGTAGCTACGCAGATGGGCAACCATGGACATTCGAGTTCCGGCATGCGCATGACCTGCGAATGGATTTGGGATGGGGCTATTGGTCCCGTACGCGAAGTCCACGCATGGAGTCCTTCCAGACACTGGAGAAAAGAGCCGGGCCGACCGAAAGAAACGATGCCGGTTCCCGCAGGTTTCAATTGGGATATGTGGCTCGGTCCACGCGAGTTTCGTGCATATCATCCTTCATACGCGCCATACATCTGGCGTGACTGGTGGGCGTTTGGAACTGGATCGCTTGGAAATCTGGCCTGCCACAACATCGATGCGGCTGTATGGGCACTGGACCTGTACCACCCTGTCAGCATAGAGGGTGTCACAACAGGAGGGTGCGACAACGAGGTAGCGGCATACGGCGGATTCTACACATATCATTTCGGGCCGCGCGGCAACAAACCCGCCGTAAAAATGACCTGGTATGATGGAGGTCTACGTCCGCCAGTTCCGGTGGGGATAGATCCGGATGATCCGCGCCAGCGTCTGGGAGATAACAACGAGGGACTTCTGCTGGTTGGTGACAAGGGCTGTATTACCTGTCCATCATACGGTGGCGCTCCGCGTCTGTTGCCACTCGATTTACACAAAGCGTACAAGCGCCCCGCCCCAACTTTACCTCGGGTTAAAGGTCATCACGCCGACTGGTTGTCGGCCTGCAAGGGAGGTCCGGCGGCCAGCGCGAATTTCGAATACAGCGCGCGCTTGACAGAGGTGGCTCTGCTGGGAAACGTCGCGTTGCGCGTCGGCAAGCAAATCAAGTGGGATGCAGCCAGCATGAAAGCGCTGAATGCACCGGAGGCAGATGTTTTCATCAAAGAAGAGTGCCGCAAGGGATGGGAAATCGGCTGATCACAATAGGGCAAGGGGTAAAAAAAGCGATTACTGACGTTTTTTGTCTTTTCTTCAGCATTGTTAACAGCTTCTCTTTTTGTTAAACTATATACCTTAAAATTCAAGGGATTTAGAGGTGGTGTTTACTCTGATCTGCAAACCTAAACAACTAACAGTCTAAACACCTAAACTCCTGCATCCCTCTTGGCAATGAGTAGCCCCACCTGCGTGCGGGGCGAAGACTGATGGGATGCTAGTGAACAATAACCAAAACATCCACGCATAAAGAAAGCAGAAATATGTCAACAATTACTTACACTCAGGTAGATGAAGCACCGGCTTTAGCCACACTCTCACTTCTGCCAATAATAAATACTTTTACAAAAGATTCAGGAATCGACATCGAACTGGCGAACATCTCACTGGCAGGTCGCATACTCGCTAACTTCCCGGAGAACCTAACAGATGACCAGAAGATCCCGGATGAACTTTCACGACTGGGAAAATTAGCACTGACCCCTGAAGCTAATATCATCAAGCTCCCAAACATAAGCGCCTCAATCCCTCAGCTCCAGGCTGCTATCGCTGAGCTACAGGAAAAAGGTTACAAAATCCCGGACTATCCTGAAGAACCGACCAACGAAGAGGAGCAAGCCCTTCAAACTCGTTTTGCCAAGGTGCTCGGAAGTGCCGTCAACCCGGTACTGCGCGAAGGCAACTCTGACCGCCGCTCATCAGCATCGGTCAAACGCTACTCAATGAAAAACCCACCTCGTATGGGTGCCTGGTCGAAAGACTCAAAGACAGTCGTTACATCCATGCAGGAACATGACTTCTACGGTTCAGAACTTTCCACGACACTCAAGGAAGCCACTCTGGCACGCATCGAGTTTACCGATGAAGAGGGTAACGTGACAATACTCAAAGACGCCTTGCCGCTCCTGGACGGTGAGGTATTAGACAGCTCCACTATAAGCGCCTCCGCACTGCGCGCATTTTATTCCGAGCAGATAGAGAAAGCCAAGCAACAGGATCTGCTTCTCTCTCTCCATCTCAAGGCAACGATGATGAAGATATCGGACCCCGTAATATTCGGGCATGCTGTATCCGTCTTCTACGAGCCGGTGTTAACCAAGCACACCGATGTCATCAGCAAACTGGGAGTCAATCTCAATAACGGAATCGCCGACCTCTACGCACGGATACAGACACTCCCGGCAGAGCAACAATCTGAAATAAAAGCGGACATACAAGCCCTCTATGCTACCAGGCCAAAGCTGGCAATGGTCGATTCGGACAAGGGCATCACAAACCTGCATCTTCCCAACAATGTCATCGTCGATGCATCAATGCCCGTAGTCGTACGCGATTCAGGTAAGATGTGGGGTCCGGACGGCAAACTACACGATACGATGGCAATGATACCTGACCGTTGCTACGCAACCATGTACCAGGAGATCATCAGCAACTGCCAGGAACACGGGGCATTTGATCCCACCACTATGGGAAGCGTATCCAATGTCGGCCTTATGGCACAGAAAGCAGAGGAATACGGATCACACGACAAAACATTTATCGCCTCCGGCAAAGGAATGATCCGTGTCGTTGATGCCTCCGGCGCAACACTGCTTGAACAAGCAGTGGAAAAGGATGATATCTTCCGCGCATGCCAGGCCAAAGACACCCCCATCAAGGATTGGGTAAAGCTCGCCGTCACGCGTGCACGCGCAAGCGGCGCCCCTGCTGTATTCTGGCTGGACAAGGACCGCTCCAACAACCGCGAACTCATCAGCAAAGTAGAGAGATACCTCAAGGATCACGATACAGATGGCCTTGATATTCAAATTCTCTCCCCGGTTGAAGCCATGCGCATGTCGCTCGAACGTATTCGTGATGGTAAAGACACCATTTCCGTGACCGGCAATGTGCTTCGCGATTATCTGACCGACCTTTTCCCCATACTGGAACTCGGAACCAGCTCCAAGATGCTTTCACTCGTACCTCTCATGAACGGTGGCGGCCTTTTTGAGACAGGCGCCGGCGGTTCAGCACCGAAGCATGTGCAGCAGTTCATGGAGGAAAACCATCTGCGTTGGGACTCACTCGGTGAATTCCTTGCTCTGGGCGTATCACTCGAACATATTGCCAACAGCTCTGACAACCCAACAGCCCAGCTTCTTGCCGACACACTCGACAAGGGAGTCAGCAAATACCTTGATGAAAAGAAATCGCCTTCAAGAAAGGTAAATGAGCTGGACAACCGCGGCAGCCATTTCTACCTGGCAATGTACTGGGCACAAGCCCTTGCAGAGCAGACGAAGGATAAAGAACGCCAACAGAAGTTTGCGGCACTCGCAAAGGAACTTGCGGATAACGAACCGACCATAACCGAAGAACTTATCAGCGTTCAGGGTAAGAGCATGGATATCGGCGGCTACTACAAACCCGACACCATCCTCGCATCCCAGGCCATGCGCCCCAGTAAGACCCTCAACACAATCCTCGAAAAGATGTAGTTGTACCCCTGTGTCTCTGCGAGAGAGATATCAACACGCATAAATATTTCCGTGAATTTCTGTGCCGTCCGTGGTAAATTACATCTCACATATAACATTCCACTTTCAACATTATTTCAGGATATCATTATGAGATTCACGCTTTTTCTTACTACTGCACTTTGTTCATTTCTTGCCAATGCTGCTGCGCCATGGAACCATGACCTGTGGCTGGGACGCGGCGGTCTCTGGGAATCACGTTGCAATATAACGATTCAAAACCAGACAGCTGCCTCCTATGAGGGGAAAGCCATAACCATAAAAATCGGTACAGGTGCCGACAAGATACCTTTAACCGGAACAGATGCCGCAGCAATACGCGTGACGAATGCTGATAGCCAGCAGCTGCTTTACAACATCAAAACACCTGACCTCTCTGAGAGCATTAAATCCGGTCCAATTCCTGAAAACGCCATCCTTGTTGTTCCTCTGGTTTGCAGTGCCAATAAATCAACGACATTAACGGTTTATTACAACAACAACAGCGCATGGCCTTTAGCTGACTTTCTTGATTCTAAACCCACCGCCCCATTGAATGGCGGTTTTGAAATGGGAGTCAAAAATGCTATCGGATGGAGTGAGAGCCAAAACCTGCCAAAACACAAACTTTCTCTTTCAAAAGAGTCACCTTTCAGCGGCAAGCGATGCCTCAAACAGGTTGCTGATCCAGGAATGATCCCATCATGGTCAGGATATATCCACAGCAATATGGATATAATTTCCGGCGCAACCTATACAGTGAAGATCCGTATCCGCACCAAGGATCTTAAAGGAGATGCCGGATGGTTCGTGCATGTAGGCAATAACAATAACAGCATGATGTTGAACAAAAGTACTGCAACACAGAGTTCCAAATCAAAGTGGCAGGAACTGAGCATCAACTTCAAAGCACCAGAAAAAGCAACTCAACTGAGGATGGGATCATTACTGCGTGGTTCAGGCACAGCATGGTTTGATGATCTGCGTATTGAATGCGATCAACTGGTTTCACCCCAGCAGATAGTCAAGATCACCTGCTCTCCTGTGGAACATCTGAGAATTAAACGTGAAGGTTCGGATGCCGACTGGATTAAACCACCAGCAGGAAATCGCGCATGGAGTTTCAGGGTTCCCGTTTATATTTTACCCCGCTCAAACAAAAACAAAGCAGAAAGCTACATGGCCGTATTGGAACTCGATTCAGTGACACGCGGTATCCGAAATGCACACTATGAGCTGATTAGAAACGGGCATCCGATTGAGTGCTGCCGTATTGCAGATAACCTGCTCTTTCAGGTCAAAGCCATAGCAGATACACTACAGACTTTTTATCTTTATGTGGCAGACCCCGGCCCCAAGAGCAATAAAAAGAAAGTACAAAAAAGCGCATTGGGAAGCGACATTCCCTCCGATCAGCTTGCTATCACAGAGCAGAACGTCGATATCGAAAGCTGGAAAGAGCTACTGCAGAGCGATCTTAATCTTGTGAAAAATGCAGACTTTGAAACAGGGGCATCGATACCATCGGAGTGGAGTTCATCCCCCGGCCCATCAGAAAAAAGCAAAGTTAAACTACTAAAAGCCGAAAATGGGGTTTTCGGTAAATACTGTGCCGAGACAACTGTTCCCAGTACGGTTAAACCCAGCTGGTATGGATGGCGACAGGAGATACCCGTTACTGAGGGCGCAACCTATCTCTTCGGAGGCTGGGTGTCGAGCGAAAATCTGGCGGCCTCCGGACAATTGCATGCCCACATCAATCCCAAAAAGGAGAGCGATGCCAAAACCGTCTATCTCTCTGCGGGTCGTAAAATATCCGGCACCACCGGCTGGACTCCGATGTTCAGCAGCATCACGATTCCCTATGACCACGACAAATTCTCTCTGCACCTGACCTCCAACACCTCCGGCACTATGCGGTACGACGGAATGTTTATGGCTGAATGCATTCCTGCGAAAACCGGAGATCCTCAAACAAAGCCACAAAAAGAGGATTTAATAGTGTGGCAGGCTAACCCGGTTGTCAAAGTCTTTCAAGAATCGCTGCCACCCACAACAGCAAATGATCTTAAAATTCATATGGCCCGCAACGAAAGCGAACCCCTACAGCTGGCCATTCGTTCAGGCAAAGATTTCAAAAAACTTCAAATCAAAGTTTCTCCTCCGATTCTCAAATCAGGCACAACACTTAGCAACTTCTTGCGCAACTGTTTTCGTTTGGGACGTAGCCCAGACAAAAAATACAGCAAAACTCTGAATAACATTACAATTGGGTGCGTGGGATTTGTGCCTATTGATGCCAAGTCCTGTTACAGCAGTTCCCGTTCACCAGATTGGGAGTTCAAATTCCCAAATCAAAAGAACGGCTCTGACGGATGGGCAGGGTGGTGGCCGGATCCAATTGTGCCTACCAGTCAATTCTCTCTCAAAGCCAACCAGACCCAGCCGATCTGGATCACGTTCGACACAGATGCGCAGACCACCGCCGGTGATTACCAGGGTCACGTGCAAATATTTGAAGATGGCAAAGTTATACAGGAACGCTCCTACACCGTCTCAGTCTGGGATTTTGAGATACCGCTCCGACCTGAGTTCCCCGCTATCTATGATATTCGCTTCAAAAACATAGGTTTCAGCAACTGGGAAAACTCAAAAGAAGCCCATGATCAGGTACTGCGCTTTATGGCGAAAAAGAAACTTTCACCGGATACCGTCCAAAATTACATCCCGCTCAAACACGGTGCTGACGGCACTATCAGCTGTGACTTCACCGAATATGACAAGGCATGCAAGTTATACTTTGATGAGCTTCAATTCAAGGTATCCTATATGCCACACAACTTTTATATCTTTGGTTGGGGTCACCCACCCAAGAAATTCCTTGGAGAAGAGCCCTATGAAGGAACACACCCCTTCAAAGATGTTGACCGCACAAAACTGCGCCCTGAATATAAACGTGCTTATCAGCAGGCACTGAAACTCTACTGGGAGCATATTAAAAAGATGGGATGGGAGAAGTACTTTGTGCTCTACATCTCAGACGAGCCCCATTTCAACCATGAACACATAGTCGTACAGATGCAGGCGATCTGCAAAATGATTCATGAGGTTGATCCCGCCATCCGTATTTACTCCAGCACATGGCGCTACTGCGAGGATTGGGATGATGCCATTGATGTCTGGGGAGTTGGCCATTACGGATGTTATCCAGTTGATGAGATGAAGCGGCAGAGAGAACGTAACAACGAAGTGTGGTTCACCACGGACGGACAGATGTGCACCGACACCCCCTTACTGGCTACAGAGCGCATGCTACCGCACTATGCCTTCAAATACAACGCTGATGCTTATGAGTTCTGGGGAGTCAGCTGGTATACATACAACCCCTGGGAATATGGCTGGCACTCCTACATCAGACAGAGCAGCACCCCAGGTGAATACTACCACGTGCGTTACCCTGATGGTGACGGTTACCTTATATATCCACCAACCCCTGATATGGGTGTCAGCAAGGAGCCGATCACATCTATCCGTATCGAAGCCGCACGGGACGGGGTTGAGGACTGGTGCTATCTCAAACAGTTGCAGACGCTTGCCGAAAAGAATAATGACGATGCAGCCAGGGATCTATTGCAAGAATTTCTCAGTTTCTCCGAGATTCCAAATGCTGGTGGACGCTACGCAGGACGTAATCTATCCGACCCTGAGCGACTGATGGAACTTCGGATTGGAATGGGAGAACTTATCGAAAAGTTTTCAAACTAAAGTTGCTTTCACAGGCCTTGCAGATGCGGGTAGAGCCTTATGAGCCAGGATGGACAAAGGGTTCTTTAGCGGCACACATCGGGCAATCTTCAGGATCCCATACCTCGGGTGACATCTGAAGCAGTGAATAGAGCGGAGCATCAAACTTGGCTTTGCCTGCACTGCGATCAACCAATACCAGAATGGCAGCTACCTCAGCACCAGCACCTTCGACCAGATCGATGGTCTCCTGAACCCGTCCACCACGCGTGATCACATCTTCGGCAACCACATAACGTTCACCGGGTTTGATCTTAAAACGACGCATGACCAACTTGTCATCCAGCTTCTCAGCAAAAATGCAGGGCTTGTCCATTGAGCGAGCAACCTCATGGCCAACAATAATTCCACCCAGAGCCGGTGAGATGACCGCAGTTACATTAGAGGTGTCGGCAGCTGCCTCCAGCTTCTGCACCAGAGCTTCGCACAGACCACCGGCGATGCGGGGAAAACGTAAAAGGTTGGCACACTGAAAAAATCGATTGCTGTGTAAACCTGAACGTAACTCAAAGTGTCCGTTAAGCAAAGCATCGGTATCTTCCAAAGTTTTTAAAATATCCTGTTCTGTCATTTTTTATTTCCTTCCGTATTTAATAAATTATGTTTGTGTGATCTCACCCGCTGTATTACGGCGGATGGTCGTGGGTTGGCCGAGGTATGGGCCATATGAGCCAAATGGGCCCAATGTTCAATTTCCAAGATAATCAGACGGCGCGGAGCACCGTCCTACGTAAAACAACAGCCTAAACTCCTACAGCCTCTCCAGCTTTCCATCAACGATGCTGATCTTTCGTTGCATGGCAGCGGCGCAAAATTCGGAGTGAGTAACCAGCACCAGAGTGGCCTTCTCAAAATTGTTTATCTCCAGCAGGAGATTCATCAGACTCTCGGTATTGGTGCGGTCCAGTGCACCGGCGGGTTCATCTGCCAATATCAGGGCCGGTTCCATAATCAGGGCACGGGCAACTGCCACACGCTGACGCTCACCACCGGAGAGCTGCCCAGGGAGTCGTTGGCCAAATTTACTTAAGCCCACCTGCTTTAAACGTTTATGCGCCCGTTCAATGTGTTTATCGCTATCTTTGCGGCTGTTCCAGGTTGGCACAAGAATATTATCCAATGCCGTCAGCTGTGGCAGAAGGTAGTGCGATTGAAAAATGAAACCCACCTCCCGATTTCGAAAGTCAGCGCGGGCGGCCTCATCCAGCCGGGTAATATCGCGTCCATTAATAATAATCTCTCCGTCACCGGGAAACTCCATGGCTCCAAGGAGTTGCAGAAGGGTTGATTTGCCAGAGCCTGACGGACCGGTTACAGCCAGAGATTCACCAGCCAGGACATCGAAAGAGATCCCTTTTAGAACATCGACCGATGCGCTGGATGTGACAGGAAAGCTTTTCATCAGATTACTCACTTTTATATCAGCGCCACTCATTTCCACTCTCCTTTTATCAACAGCAATGATTTATCGACAATCACTGCTAGCAAACCATCGCCTAATAACACCGCTCCACTGAGATCATCTCCAATATTTAAAGATGCCTCTGTTTTCAGCTTTGAATTCACTGCGGTCAAAATTCCCCCTGTAAAAACATAGAGGAGACTGCCATCATAAATCAGGGAGTCAATACCAAAGGCAAAGGGTTTATCAGCATCAACCACAACCTTGCCTGATTCGACAGAGCAAAGTGACAAAACACCCTCACTGACACCCATAGCAACCCTGTTATCAAAAGCCGATACCGGTTGAACGAAGGCCTCTTCTTCTGAAAGATCAAGGGTTGAAATTAATTTTCGGGATGTAAGATCAACCAGCGCCAGTTTTCCCTCACGAGTGCCAATCCAGAGAA
Source organism: Kiritimatiellia bacterium (assembly GCA_027858965.1). GTDB lineage: Bacteria > Verrucomicrobiota > Kiritimatiellia > RFP12 > UBA1067 > M55B167. Next base: position 8,579 of record JAQIBS010000139.1, on the reverse strand, counting down.
CGCCCTGCTGAGTTACCAGAGGCGTACCTGCCATCTGATCCGACTCACCAATGGGAACCGAAAACAGCTTTACCCCGGTCAACGCATTAAAAAGGTATACCGCTCCATCGCAGTTACCATAGGCAATAGTGCCAGCCCACAGAACCGCGTTACCATCTGATCGGTTGGTCTCTTCGCTACTCCAAATGGTCATACCGTTTGCCGCCTTAAGGGCGTAAATAGCTCCGTCACTTTGGGAGAGAAGCCAGAGCGCCGGTTCTCCGCCAATGCTCCCGCACAGCGGAGGATGAGTAAAGGTGGCATCAAAAGTCTTTTTCCAGAGTACATCTCCGTTATCCGGGTTCAGACAAAAAACATTACCTTCACTGGAGGAAAGGACAAGCGTGTTTGAGATAACCGCACCGCTGTTAGCAAAACTGGCTTTTTCCAGTGTAATCCGCCATATCGGTTGCAGTATTGAATTCAAACGAACAACATATCCGGAGTCATCAGCCAGAATCAGATCGTCCTGACAGACAACCGGTAAAGCAGTATCGCTCTCCAATGGAAGTTGGACTGCAATGGAAAGGGATAGCACTCTCTTTGCAATGGCTGTTTCAACAGGGCTCCTATTGTCACCACAAGAGGAGAAAAGCATTAGCAGAGCTATGCAGCAAATAAAGGAAATTAAGGCTGTAAGATATCTGAGCATCATGGATTTCTCCACCAGAACTCAACTTCGCCCTGAGCACTTGTCTTAGCGCGGCCCAGATAGAGGGCCCGCTCTAAAGCAGAGATATCGTCGACTGATGAACTCAGGCAGAGCACATGCGCCACGCTGCCATCCTGCAGAGTTTCAATGTAGAAACGACAGCGTCCACTGCCTTTAACGGCAGAGAAGGAGTCTAGCGGCAGAATCAACTGAGCTGAACGAAGTGCAGCATCCAGTTCAGAGTGAAATCCGGTTTGTTTCTTTGCTGACTCCGAAAGGCTCTTGCGTTTATAGGGAGGTGTTGGACATAGAAGATCAGGAAGCAACTGTGCCATAGGAGTAACCACTCCAGGTATCCACTTTCCTGGATAGATCGAACCCTGCTCTAAAAATTCGGGAGAATTTATAGGCATAGAGAGTTCCACATCATCCATGGCCATGCCATCAGATTCACTATCGCCAAGTTTAAAGCTGCGCCAGGTCTGCATAGATGCTCTCAATATTTCCATAGCGTAATCAGGATCGAGATTTACATAAAAAACATGTGGCGCTGGAAGTGGCTGTACAACCCGGGGCTTGAACAGTACAGCAGTGATGGGCAGCAGATGCCAGAGCAGAAGAATCATCAAAATCAAAACAAACGGCTGCAACCAGTATTGCACAGGTCTTCTAGCCGGTTTAGCTCTATATGGTCTGTTTTCCATAATTTATTAAATTAAATCAGATTTTGGCAAAATGCAACCCGACTTACTCCGGTTTTTCTCCTACATTAACCCTGCGAATGCCAGCCTCTCTGACAATATTCACAAAACGAATAACATCGCCGTGCGGAATATTTTTATCAGCCAGCAGGACAAGATCATGATTTGAACTGGCTTGAATACGATTACGCACCTTATCTGATAGATGACGCAGAAGTTCCTCATCATTCATGGAAAACCTCTCATCATCAAAAAAAACAAGTGTTTCACTGCCCCTGCGGATATCTTCCACCACCGGGACCATCACAGCCGTCAATGTATCATGAGTTCCTCCACGCAGAGGAGCGCTAGGCAGCTCAAAGACCATGCCCGGCACAATCGTCAACCTGTTATTAACCGCAAGCAACAGAACGATAATTATGATTGCATCTATCCAAGGGATACCGCCGCTGAAATTCTGATACCTACGATTACCAAAACGCGAGTGTATGAACCGGCGCCTTTTAATCATATCGCCCCAGCTCTCTTTTTGATTACTCATAGCAAGACCAACCTTTACGAAATGGAATCTTTAGGTGTAAAATAAGCGACAATTTGGGATGCGGTAGCCTCCATATCCTGAACAATTCTCTCAATCTTCAACATAAGTAAGGCGTATGTGGTGTGAGCCGTTATGGCAACAATGAGCCCGGCCACCGTTGTAACCAGAGCACCCATCAGACCAACCGTCATATTTGTATTTTGAACCAGAGGCACCTGCTGATTAATCTGATATACAACATGGATAACCCCGATTAAAGTTCCCAGTAGTCCAAGCAGAGGAGCAATCTGAGAGATAACGGCAAGCGAAACCACCCGGCGTTCCAGACGGGAAACCTCCGCCCGTCCCGTATTATCAACAGCATCTCGCAGGGCACTCAAAGCCCCGGATTGATGCCTGATGGCAGTTCCAACAACTGCGGCGACAGGTCCGGGGGTCTCTTCACAAAGCATAACAGCTTCATGACTGTTATTTCGGTCCAGAACATTACAAACTCCATGGATAAAATCCATATGATCAACCTGCGCACGTCTCAGATGAATCAGTCTTTCGAAAAAGATAATGATTGTAACCAGTTCCAGCATAAGGATAATTATTAAAACAATTCCACCATAGCTCAACAACATAATGTAATCTCCAGACTCTAAGAGCCTTAAAAACCTCTTATTTTCTTTAACACTTCGATTCGCTTAATCGCTTCATCGGCAGCCAGAGTTCCTGACTTCTCAACTTTTCGTAAAACACTGACCGCCTGTTGATACTCACCCTGCTTCTCAAAAATCTCGGCAGCACTGAATGCGGCTCGAACAACCAGACTCAGAGATATTTCATCATACCAGGTTCCTGCTGAACTCTCCCGCAGGTATCTCAACAGAACATCGGAGTAATAGCACTCAACCGCTTCATCAAAACGTTTCAATTTTTCCAGACACCGCCCGGACTTATAATATAATTCAATCAGCAGAGCTGCCGAAAGTCCCTTCTCTTCCAGCATTCTCTGATAGTCGCTCAGAGCCTCTTCATAACGAACGCTGTTACCTGCACCCAACGCAAAAAGACAATTGCCTTTTCGAAGGAGAGAGAGGCGTCCCCACTTACTATCAGGGGCACTTTCAAGAATCCCCTCCAGCAGCAGAATTGCCGCATCAAAGCGAGCCAGTTCGATCAGGGCATCCGCCTGAACAAAACGGGCCTCCGAAATACGGATGCTTTGAGGATACAAATTAACCATGCGTGCAATGGTTTCCACGGAAGCGGTAAAGTCACCACTATTAAACATAGAGCGAGCCTCCCACAGAAGCGCGGCATCAGCCCACTTTCCCTTGGGAAAACCTACGGCAAACTCATCAAAGTATTTTATCGCAGCGGCGTAGTCCTGCCGATTGAAATTAAATTTACCCAACCACAAGAGCATATCCGCAAAATAGGTGGAATTAGGAAAATTGATAACAAAGGCATTGGCCGACTCCAGCGCATCGGTGTCGCGTCCCAGACCGAAAAGGGTGAGCGTCAGGAAGTAGCGGGCTTCATCCAGCCGGTCCGGGCTTACTTCAGAGACAGCCACAAAATCCTGCATCGCTTTTTGAAACTGATACTTGCTGTAATAAACCTTTCCGCGTCCCATATAAGCTTTTGCTGAGACAAGCGAATTAGTAAAGCTCTTGATAATCAACGAATAGGTGTCGATCGCCTTATCAAGCTCTCGGGCTGAGCTCAGGATTGAAGCCACACGCAAGAGTGCATCCTGAGCCACATCCAAATGCGGATAGCGTGAGGCCACCTGCAGATATAGCTTACGCGCCGCCGCCATATTTCCAAAGCGTTCGAGCGAATCCGCGCTTTGATAGAGCGATCTACCGGCAAACTTTGAATCTGGGAAACGCTCTGTTAAAGCTTTATACGCCTGGGATGCATCGAGATAACGTTCATCCGCAAGGATTGCATCACAGCGTTTAAATACACATTCAGCTTTAATCTCCGGGTCATCCGACAACTCTGCGGCATTAGCAAAAGCGACTCCGGCTTCGGTAAACCGTCCCAGCTGAAAAAGGGCCCAGCCACATCCCTGCATTACCCGACAGTCCATAGAGGAGGAAGGATAGGTTTCCAAAAGAATCCGATATTCAGCAGCGGCAGCCTTGGAATCTCCCATCTGCAGAAGAGAGTCAGCCAGTTTCAGATGAGCCTGCATTGAATCCGCATCCTCAGGGAACTCACGCACAAGACTCTTTATCAGATTAGCCCCTGCATCGATCGTATCAGGATCAAGACAAAGCAGGTCGCCCAGTCGATAGCCAGCCAGCTTACGAGTCTCAGGGAGTTGGGCGCGATCATAGGCAGAACGTGCATAGGCAAGCGCCTCATTGGTTTGTCCACCCTCAAACTTATAAACACTCATCTCAACCAGAGCCTGAATGCGGGGAATCTCTGAGACTCTTTCATTCATGGCCAGAGCATCCATTACGAGGGTAGCCTCTTCAACCTTGTCCTGTTTCATCAGGATACGACCTCGCAGCAGAGCCCCCTCATTAACCGATTCGTTGGTAACACCATACTGAGCTAGCATTTTTAAAACGGTCAAGGCCGCATCATATTTTGCACGGGCATCAAGAGAGAGAGCCCATTCCAGTGCATTTGAAGAACGAATATCCAGATCAGTTGTGCTTTTATCGACTCTTGCAAAGAGAGCGATGGCACCATCAAAGTCACCGTTCTGTTTGCGGGCGCGAGCACCGATACGGATCATCGTTACACCATAAACGCTGTTACTGTTAACCCGGTCGGAATTAACTATATTGGCGACATCATTAAACCGTTCTTTATGAAATAGCGCTAGGACACGCCAGTATAAGAGAGCATCACTGTTGGAAGCAGCAATTACAATCAGGTTGTTCTCTTCCATGACTTTTAGCATCTCGTCATATTTTTGTTGAGATGCCAGAGCCTCAAGCAATACCGCAAGCGCCCGTTCCTTTTCTGAATCACTATCCTCCTGCATGGCTCGCTGAGCATTGACAGAGGCCACCCGATAAAGATGATCACTCAATGCCTCTTCAGCGACATCAAGATAGGATGCATAAAGCTGACTGCTCCAGCAGCAGCAAATAAACAGAAGAAATATAAAATATGTTTTACGAAAAATATTCATTATTGATACTTTATCTCAGTCCATAGCAAAAAACCGGGTTAAAATCAGTCAGACTAAAACTTAAAAAACAGATATTTATATAATATTCTCTTACCACTCTATTAGCAATTGAAAACAGAGCTCTTCTATAACAAAAAAGGTCCACCGGTTTAAACGGCGGACCTTTCTTCAACAGAATCTTTGGTAAACTTAGTTTTTACCGCGGCCCGTAACGCCAGCTGCATCAGCTGCACCAGCTTTTACACCCTCATGCGGACGAAGTCTGCGAACTGCAGCACCGGCTTTCCACATCTCTGAATTGCGCATCTCTTTAAGCTCAGCATCCAACTTCTTCTTGTAATCTCTAGCACCGCAAACACGTACTACGCGACGAGCTTCGCTCTTTGAAACAACAGCTTTGTAAAGGTCTTTGAATACCGGCAGAGTTGCCTTCTTGAACTTAGGACGCCAATCCAGCGCACCACGCTGAGCTGTGGCGGAGCAGTTGGAGTACATCCAATCCATTCCATTCTCATCAACCAGACGAATCAGGCTCTGAGTCAACTCTTCAACTGTTTCATTGAACGCTTCTGAAGGTGAATGGCCGTTAGTACGCAGTACTTCGTACTGTGCTTCCATCACACCAGCCAAACAGCCCATCAGCACACCACGCTCACCAACGAGGTCGGATGTAACTTCGTTCTCAAAAGTAGTTGGGAAAAGATAACCGGAACCAACACCGATACCAATAGCCAGTGTACGCTCTTTAGCTCTTCCAGTAGCATCCTGTGCAACAGCAAAACTGGAGTTGATGCCGACACCGTTAAGGAAGTTACGACGTACAGATGTTCCTGAACCCTTAGGGGCAACCATAATCACATCAACATCATCCTTAACCTTGACCTTGGTCAGTGAGTTATAGACAAATCCAAAACCATGGGAGAAATAGAGCGCCTTGCCAGCTGTCAGGTGTGGTTTGATACGTGGCCATACAAATTTAATAGCAGCATCGTTTATCAGAATCATAATGATGGTAGCTTTTTCGCATGCCTCTTCGATATCAAAAAGAGTCTTGCCTGGCACCCAACCGTCAGCTTCAGCGCGCTTCCAATCCTGCTTGAAAGTTTTATCCTGTCCGATAATAACATTCAGTTCGTTATCACGCATGTTCAGCGACTGGGCTGGTCCCTGCACACCGTAACCGATGACAGCAACAACCTCGTCTTTAAGCACTTTCTGTGCCCTCTTCAACGAAAATTCCTTACGTGTTACGACGGTCTCTTTAACGCCGCCAAAACTAATCTTAGCCATGATCTGATACTCCTCTTTGTTGAACAAAATTTCAGTGGTCACATTCACGTAATAGTACGGAATTAACAACTGAAAACCGGTCTGATTTCAGATCGTAATCACGATAGAATCATCCGGTAAACTCATAATTTAAATTTAATCATAATTCAGAGGCTGTGCCAAGTCCGAAATAATTTGAGAACACAAGCATCCCGTCGTTCCTCGTCTCGTCAGGGAACTACACCCTGACAAGTAGGGATGCAGGAGTTTAGGTGTTTAGACTGTTAGGTGTTTAGGTTTGCTACGATAAGTCACTGTATCCAACCAATAGATGAGTTTAGTAAGTTTCATAAAATTCACCTTTTGCTTATTAATGAGATGAGCCAGGCGAATTTGACCTAACAGCCTAACAGCCTAACAGCCTAACAGCCTAACAGCCTAACAGCCTAACAGCCTTACAGCCTAACAGCCTAACAGCCTAACAGCCTAACAGCCTAACAGCCTAACAGCCTAACAGCCTATGATACGCTACTGATTTGAGTACATGGCTGCAACTTAAAGCTGCGCATCTCATGACTGCAATTCGCGTTTAACCTCATCCCAGATGGCATCCAGCTCTTCAAGAGTGCATTTTCGCATATCTTTATCCATAGCACGCACTTTTTTTTCAACCTCTTTAAAGCGACGGGAAAACTTTTTGTTAGTCAGTTCAAGGGCACTCTCGGCATCGACATCAATAAAACGACAGTAATTAACCACAGAAAAAAGCAGGTCACCAGCTTCCCCTGCCACTGCAGCCTGATCACCCTGTTCACAGGCTTCAATCAACTCATCAGTCTCCTCGCGTATTTTGGCAATTGCACCGGTGGAGTCCTCCCAGTCAAAGCCGACCCGCGAAGCTTTTGATTGAATACGCTGCGCCTTCAGAAGAGCGGGTAGAGTAACGGGCACACCATCCAGCGCGGAGTGGTCAGGCTTATGCTTCTTCTCCACCTGTTTGATCTGCTCCCAGTTCTTCAGAACCTCACCTGTAGTTTCAGCGCTGGTATCTCCGAATACATGGGGGTGTCGACGAATCAACTTAGCGGTAATCGCATCTGCCACATCATCAAAGGTAAAGCTTCCCTCCTGCTCACGGATAACAGATTGAAAGACAACCTGCAGCAGAACATCGCCCAGCTCCTCAATATGGTTGGCGGTGTCATCGTTGTTGTCCATTGCTTCCAGCAATTCATGACACTCCTCCAGCAAACAGGGTTTCAAAGAAGCTATGGTTTGTTCCCGATCCCAGGGACATCCACCCTGACCACGCAGTTTGCGCATTACATCAAGAAGCCGGGTAATCGCGGCGGTGTCATTTATCATAATATTCCTTCCGATGGGCAGTACCTTACGATCCACACAGCATCTCTATTTTTGTCTCAAATCGTAATCAAGCCATGCGGTCTCTCGCCCAAAGGGACCAGTCTTGCAGTCGATAGACGATGCGTCGCATCCTGTTCGATTGTTGCCACGGCTCGAAAGCCGGCAGCGCTCAAACTGTGGACCAAGCCTTCAGCCGATGGGTCATCGGTCACAGCCACTGCAATATCCAAATTGCGTGTAAAGCGCGGTTCTGAACGTACTGAAACTGCCAATCCGCCAATCAGTGCCCAGGACTGCTGTCGGTTTTCGAGCAGCGTTGCAATTTGGCGCAACAACACCTCGAGCGGGTTCATGGCTTCATCTCCCGGACATGAACAGCGCCGGCGGTATCACCCGGAATAGGGTCATCCGCGCGCCACAGCCATGATGAAAGAAGCTCCTCTGTCTGTTCATGGTGCAACGTAGGATGAGAGCGTCTAATATTCTGTCGCATCAACTCAATGCCAGCCTCCATCAGAACGGCTGTCGTTGCAGCATTTTCTCTATATTTCTCATGAACAGTCATGTTTATAGTATGCCAGCATTGAGTTCATTACTCAAGGCAAAACAGATATACGCAACAACCTCGATTTGACTCACAATAGATGACACCGTAGCAAGTTCAGTAACTACTGAGAACATCACTGGTTGACTCATAATACATGACACCCAACAATAAGGGCATGAAAATGTGAGCTAGCAAAACTCACGGTTTTTTCTTTTGGCCTCAGAAACGCCCCTTTATCATACGTAATGCCATGTTGGAATCAGCTACGACAGCCTCGGTTAAAGCCGGAAGTGATTCATATATATCCTGTTCTTCAG
>JAQIBS010000087.1 GCA_027858965.1 Kiritimatiellia bacterium | reverse complement strand
ACCAAAAATACAGTCGATGCCATATACACAATTCCCCAGGCACCGGCATTGCCAAATCCCCTTGCTTTTCGGTCAGCCACAACCATGGCGTCCCTATTGATCTCGGCCAAATGTAATATGGCGGTCACTGTTTTTCTTGTTCCTTCTAAATTTCCCTCAAAAGCACTCGTATAGTTCTCGCCAATAGCTTCAATAGCAAGCGGCTCTTCTTTTTCAGTTATATTACTTTTTGCGCGGCTAAATGCCTCTGAAAATGAAGCCTCAAGACGTTCGTCATCATTTTTCGATTGATTTTTCATCACTAAAGCGGAAAGCATTTCTTCGTAAGAAAGAAGGGATTTTTCATTTTGTTCGATTATTGTTTCAATCGCCGGAGCCATGCGCACAAAAACCCAGATCGAACCGAAGGCCATCACTAGATTTAGCCCAATAAGAAACAAGGCTCCAAATCTGACGCTTTGCGCAAGTTTCATAATCCGACTCCCTTGATCAGCTTGGGTATCGCTATCTCATTTGAGACAATAATAAGATTATCTTCGGCCTTTAATGGTTCGTTTGGAGAAGGTTGAATAATCTTCTCTTTGGAATTTCTTCGAATCCCAACAACCATGACGCCAAATCTTTTCGGCAGCGCCAGCTCTACAAGTGTTTTCCCAACCATAGAAGGTTGAATGCAAATTTCAGTAAGATGCAAATCTTCGCCAAGGTTGGTGTCTGCAATCACATTCCGGTACAGCAGCCTATTTGCAAAGCGCTTACCAAACTCCTGTTCGGGATTGATAACCTGATGAGCCCCAACCAGCTGAAGAATCCGCTGATGCATCTTATCGTTGGCACGGGCAACAACCACCGGAGACCCCGTTTGCCTTAACAGAGCGGTGCAAATGATTGAAGCTTCTTTGGAATCTTCACCGATTGCACAAACTGCCACATCGCGTTTCCCCGGTTCAAGTCGTGCCAATTCAACTTCATCAGTCGCATCAATCACCATTGCTTCCGTGACAAAAACAGAGGCTTCTTCAACCAGATTCTTTTTAATGTCGACTGCAAGTACTTCGGCAACCTTTTCCGATAAGGTTCGCGCAAGCGACATTCCAAATTGTCCAAGCCCGATAATTAATATTTGTTGAGACATTTCATAACTCCTTTATTACGTCAGCGATATTTTCTCTTCAGGGTATCGTGATGCTGAGATAGATTGTTCTTTGCTCAGCAACATAAACAGGGTCATCGGACCAATCCTTCCGACAAACATCGCAAATGTAATAATTATTTTCCCAATTTCATCGAGAAGAGGGGTCGCGCCTGTCGATAGACCGACGGTGCCTATTGCCGAGGTTGCTTCGAAAATCAGGTTCCTTGCGGATATCTGCTGAGTCACTTGCAGCATCAACACCACCGTGAACCAGACTGCCATCCCTGAAACGCTAATGGTTATAGCCCTATAAATCGTTGATGAGTGAATGCGTTTGTTTTGGGTGACGACATCATTCCTGTTTGTAATATTTGCCCAAAACGTCATGGCAAGAAGTCCTATTGTGGTGGTTTTTACACCACCGGCAGTTCCACCAGGGCTGCCACCAATGAACATGAAGGCCACCATGGTGAGAAATGTCGGACTTACAATGGTTGCAATATCAACTGAATTAAAACCGGCTGTTCTAAGTGTGACGGATTGAAACCATGCGTTATGTATTTTGTCTGCAACTGACAGATTCGACAACATGCCATTCCATTCGAATGCCATCATAAAAAAAGTTCCGGAAATAAGTAGTATTACAGTGGTAACCAGAGCGATTTTGGCTGGTATGGGCGTATGCTTCCCGGAAATCCATTTAGGTATCAGCAAACTGGTTGCCGGAGCCATTCCTCCAAAAACAATGAGGGCAGCAACGGCATGAAGAATCAGGGCATTGGATTGATACGGAATCAAACTGTCATTCTGCAGGGCGAATCCGGCATTACAAAAAGCAGATATCGCCGTGAAGATCCCCCTCCAGGCCGCCATACCTATTGTGTCACCTGTAGCATAGAACAGAAAAAATAGTATGCTCGCACCCATTCCTTCGGCAATAAAAGTAAACTTCAGAATAGTTTTAAGAGAATGGACTAGATCCTTGTGGTCTGTATCTGTCATTGAAGTGAGCAGCCGTTCCTGCTTTAGGCTCAAACGTCGACCCATGGCATGCAGAGCAACGGTCGTAATACTCATTATACCAAGTCCGCCAAGCTGAATCAGAATAAGAATGCAGAATTGACCAAATCCCGTGAAGTCATTCGGTGTATCAAGGACAATCAATCCTGTTACGCATACCGCACTTACAGACGTAAAGGTCGCATCTACCAGCTTGATTGCGCCGCTATGGGCTGATGCAGGCAAGGACAACAGAAAGGTTCCGATTACACACAGTCCGAAAAAGGTGGTCAGCAATATCCGGGCAGGCTGGCTGAGCAGTATTTCATACCAGTGCTCCGTTTTTTCGAAGGAGTCTCTTTGGCGAGGAAATGATAGTAAAACCGCTAAGCTGAGAATCAGTGCCAGCCTCGAAATTCCTATAAACCCATTAATAGTAAAGGAAATGACGATCAGTGAAAGCCCCGTAACGGCGAGCAAGAGGCGGATTTTTGATCTCTTTTCAAATGCCCAATACACATAAAGTATAAACGCTGTGATCAGTGAAACAGCTATAACGAATGGTGAAAAGACAGCTCTGGAGTTTTCCGTGAGTAGGTGGGCAACTATGACTAAAGGTACCATCAAGGTGCCCCACCACGCTCTTTGTCCGCATCGGTTCACATGGTCACTTTTTCGGTCGCTCTGAAAATGGGCATGAAAATCTGTCAACGAAAATATTACACTTATAAGCAATACCGTCGCTGTTAAAGCGATGAATGGATTATTGAGAATATATGGCCAGGCGGCGGCATAACATCCAGCGGCGGCAATAATTCCACAAGATTTTCCAACTACAGGTTTTCTTAACAGTGTAAAGGCACAGAACAGACAGGCAACGGCAGCAATCGAGGCAGCTGCCTATTGCCATTTATTCTCAAACAACTCTGTTCCGGCAATTGGGAACAGAAACGGAAATGGAGCAAGAACCAACAAGGCTCCTTCAACTCCAATCCGCGATATATGCGCACGAGACCTCATTTTCTATTCCTACTTTTTATCATTTACTGAATCTGCTTTATTGTACTTATGTATTGGGTTCTTGCAGCTCCCCTTATGTGCCATATACCCATAACCCTGGTTGTTTCCGTTCGTTTCCTTGTAAATTATGTATTCGCATCCATCGATCACCACAACTTCAACATCCTCAAGAGCGACTTGATTGATGCTCGTCTCAGCCTCTTGCTCGACCTTGGTGTCGATCTCTTTCGCGGCCTGATCCTCG
>JAQIBS010000240.1 GCA_027858965.1 Kiritimatiellia bacterium | reverse complement strand
TAGCCGCAACCAAATTTTTTGACAGAATTAACAGGATATTACTGCTCCAAGGATTATTTCTCACAGAGTCACAGAGAACACGGAGAGAAAACCACTAAAGATATTACTCTGTGAACTCTGTGAGAGATAAAAAACGTGCACAAAAAACAAGAAAATTATGATTACAAAAAAAGAGATGAAATATTGGACAGCTGGGATTTTCCTGATTGTTGGAGTTGCCGCTGTTTCAAATGCCGCGGAGTATTATGTTTCTCCGCAGGGGAAAGACACTGCTCCGGGGTCAAAGTCTGCCCCGTGGCAGACGCTTGCCAGAGCATGCAAAACTGTCGCGCCGGGTGACACGCTGATCCTGCGGTCTGGAACCTACCGCGAAACGTTGCGTCCGCAATGCTCCGGCGAAAAGGGTCGCCCGGTTCGTTTTCAGAGTTTTTCGGGAGAGCGTGCGGTCATCAGCGGTGCTGAGCTGCTGACAGGTGAGTGGCAGAACCATGGTGGTAAAATCTATAAGATCAGGAGTGAGTTCATCTTTGAACAGCTTTTTGTTGATGGCAAGATGATGGCTGAAGCGCGCTGGCCAAACTCTCCTTTTGATAACCTGATGGAGTACAACCGGGCTGTCACGGAAGAGGGCACTGGTTATGAAACGCTTGTTGATTCGCATCTGCCTGCCGGTGATTGGACCGGTGGCGTTGTGCTGATGTGGCCGGGGCAGTGGTGGGTCAGTAACACCCGACGCATAGCATCGTATCAGGCCGGCAAGTCTCTGCGGTTTTCCCGAACAACTGAACCCAAACGTAAAGACCAGTATCATGCTAACGATCCCTACCAGCCGCGTGCAGGAAATCACTATGTGATCATGGGTGCCCTGGCTGGACTCGATGCGCCAGGTGAGTGGTTTCTGGATAGGGATAAGAAGATTGTTTATCTCTGGCTTCCGGAGGGGGATGATCCCGGACAGCATTGTGTGGAGGTTAAGCAGCGAAACTGCGCTGTTAATCTGAGTAAGCTTGGATTTATTGAGATTAAAGGTGTTGATGTGTTCGGTGCCGGTGTTAACATGAGTGATACGCATGACTCATTGCTGGAAAACTGCAATATGCGCTATGTTGAGCATTTCCGTGACTGTGAGCGGGATAAGCACCCGTCTGTACAGAATGTTATCTCCGGCAAAAATAATACGTGGCGGCGCTGTCTGGTTGCTTATGCCGCCACCACCCTTCTGAGTGTGCGGGGTGAGAATAATCGGTTGGATAATTGTGTGATGCACGATGGCAATTATCTGGGCACCGGCCGGGGTGGTCTGGATCTTGGTCGTTCCGTGGCGGCGCATGTCAGCCATTGCACATTATTTCGTTCAGGGCGTGATCTTGTGGGTCACGGTCGCAGCCGTAAACTGCGTTTTGAGTATAACGATCTCTCCGCTGCAAATATGCTCAACAATGATGCAGCTGCTATTTACTGCTGGGGAACCGATGGTGAGCGAGGGGTCATTGCTTACAACTGGATACACGATAATATCAGAAGCAGGGGCGTCTATCTCGATAACTTCTCAACAAACTTTGTTGTTCATCACAACGTCATCTGGGGCTGTGCCGGGAATGCGATCCGCATGAATTGTGATGCGGTGAATCATCAGGTTTATAACAATACAATGATGCAGGTGGATGAACCGTTCGGCACCTACACCTATGCCGGCTATGAACCGACCATGCAGGGCACGAAGGTTATTAATAATCTGGTCAATGTCTCGATGGATTCTAAAGATCCACGCCAGTTTGTGCAGGGAGAACTCGGTCCGGAGATGCATCATAACAGCTCCGGTGCGGTTGATCGCGATGGATATCCGGTGGCTGGTTCAAAAGCCATTGATGCTGGAGTTGTTATACCGGGTATTACCGACGGCTTTAAGGGAAAGGCACCGGATCTGGGGGCTTATGAATTTGGTGGTGCGCGCTGGACAGCCGGTGCCGACTGGAAAGATGCGGATGCAATCTTCGTTTCGAATAAGAACTTGGCCTATAAACCGCAGCCACCGGTGACAGCGGAAAATATGATAACGAAAGGGTTGATACTCTGGCTTGATGCAACAGATTCTGACTCCCTTGAATTGAAACCGGATGGCTCGGTTGTTGCGTGGCGTGACAAGTCGCAGGCTGCATATGTAGCCAAACCGAAAAATTCCAATCTTAAGCTCCAGCGGGTGGCTGATGGACTTAACGGAAAAGCTGTGGTGCGCGGTAATGGCAGAGAAAAACTATATATCTCCGGAATGCCGCAACGTGGTCCTGGCGGGGTGACGGCCTTGGTTGTTTCGCAGTCGAAGGTCACAACCGGTCCAACATGGGGACGTATTATCCAATGCTTCACCGGTGAAGGAAAATCATGGGAACATCCGAACTGGGAAATTATGCATCCAGGGGGAAAGACGCCGCTGGTTTACGATGCTAAAATATTCCTTCATACGCGGCAGTTTGATGCCTCATTGGCCGATATAACGATGTTTGGAACAGCAGCGGATGTGGCTGAAGTTCTTGTGTTTGACCGCACGTTGCGGTTCGATGAACAGGAAGCTCTGCAAAATTACCTGCGGGATAAATGGGGGCTCAAGGGAAACGATAAGTGATAAACGCTAAATGATAAATCTGGTGGACGGGAGTGCGCGAGTGATTGCTGCGTTATTGGCTCAGAGAGCCAACTCTACATTGCTCCGCATTAACGCCGTAGGCTGTAGGGTTGCTTCTCAGAAGCAAGGGGAAAAGTGCGTGAGTGCGCGAGTGATTGCTGCGTCATTGGGTCATGCGTCGTGAGTCATCCGTAAAGTAAACTGAAGGGATAAAAGATGAGGATGAAGGTTTTGAGTATGGCTGTCGCATTGTGTGTGGCAGTAACGATCTTTGCGGATGATGCTGATACGCTGGCGCAGGAGATTGAGAGAGAGGTTAAGCGTGTGACTGCGGGAGCACTGGCGTTGTGCGAGAAGTCACACTCCGAAAGGAACCTTCCCGATGCCGATCTGGTCAGAACGGATGTCTGGAAAGAGCGATGGCCAGATGCAGCAGGAGTGATACAAACTCATACGGTTACAGGTGAACTCTGGACGGCTGCGATTCAGAAAACCATTGATCGTGCGAATACAGTGTATATACCCGCCCGCAAACAACCATATTATCTGGATAACCCCATTGTATTGAAATCGGGTCAATCTTTGGTTGCTGCCACAAATGCGGTGTTTCGTCTTCAACCCAATGTCAATACCTGCATGATCCGCAATGAGCATGTCGTGGGATCAACAAATGGAAAAATACCTGCGGATGTTGCTTATGACCACAATATTGTGATTGAAGGAGGTGTCTGGACGACGCTTGGGACATCAAGCAAAGAGTGGAACGGGAACAACAGGGGGCATACCTCACGGACCAATTGGGTGCACGGCTGCCACGGCGTCATTCTCTTGAATCATGTCGATGGCGTGGTTGTCCGCAATGTCACCATTCGTCAGTCACGAATCTACGGTATTCATATCTCTGATACCCGCCATTTTCTGGTCGAGAATATATGTTTTGAGGAGAACGGGCGCGATGGCATTCATGTTAATGGCAATTCCTCGTTTGGTATAATAAGGGGTGTGCAGGGCAGTACTCATGACGATTTCGTGGCTCTCAATGCCTGGGAGTGGATGAATGTTGCCCCGGTTTATGGGGATATTCATCATGTACTGGTTGAAGATGTTTGGGGGACCGGGAGCTCTTCCTCCCATTACGCCAACCCGTTACCTGATGGCTCAGCCGAGATTCGCCTGCTCCCTGGAACACGGACCTTTGCTGATGGGAAAAAGGTGTATTGTGATATCCACGACTGTGTGCTGCGCCGTTTAGTCAATATCCGGACGGTTAAGGCCTATGATCAACCCAATCTGGAACGTGGTCGCGACAATGATTTCTGCGATCCCATCGGCACTTTGCGTAACATCTTCTTCCGGCAAATGACCTTCAGCCGTCCCGGACATTTTCAGATTGCCGCGAATGTTGATGGGTTTTCGATCAGAGATGTGCAGTTTGATATGAAGCTTCCTGAAAAATTCCGGCTGGTTGAGATTGGCCCCATGTCAGGAACTTATAAGGGGAGTTCCAAAGATCCCTCCCGATGGGTGGAGCTCTTTTCACCTGATAGCGATATTACCGTAAAGGGATTCCGTTTGGAAAACGTCCTTGTCTCGCAAGGTGATCGACGGGTGCCACTTGAGAATGCCATGCAACGGCTGGTTAAGATAACAGATCAGAGGCTCAACCCTGATTACCCCAAAACGACACCGCGTGGAGGCACCGGAAAAGTTATTTATCAACCTTAATGACCTTGTATTTTAAGGTATTCGAGTAAGTGTAGCGTTTAAGGTGTTGAAATCGTTAAAAGGGTTGAAGAGGTAATTTTTGGAGGGACGGCGGCCCGCCGTCAGTTATCTCACGTGGAGGCGCAGTGGCGCGGAGTTTTATTGCTACGTATTTTTTTTGAAACCACAGAGCGCACAGAGAACACAGAGGCGAAGATGGTCCCATATCTCACAAGAGCTTAATTTGGTTGCCTTGTCTGCGTGCAACGCACAGGCAGGCGGCTGAAAGCAGCTTTAGCTCTTCTTGCGCTTCCTGGCTCTCTTCGGGGGCAGCTCTTTGAGTGGATATGCCTCAAGGTGTTTCTCCCATGTGTCGAGTCGGCCCGCTAGATTGCGGACAACATCCGCTTTTGATGCATCGGTCGCGAGATTCTTCAATTCGCCGGGGTCACTGCGCATATCGAAAAGCTGTTTCACGGGATCGTTGTGATAGGCGATATACTTATATTCGGGTGTGCGCACCATACGTCCGCTTCGGAAGGTCTCGGCCACAAGGAACTCACGCCATGGATCAGTTTGGTGATTCTCGAGCAGATTTCGCAGACTGACTCCCCTTGCTTTGGGCATGCCGTCAATGCCGGCATAGTCACAGAGAGTGGGGGCAACATCGAGTCCTGAAATCAGATGGGTTGTATCGCGTTGGTCGCTCTGTATCTGTCCCGGCATCGAGGCGATGAAAGGCACGCGTGCCGCTTCATCATAGAGGAACATCTTTGAGGTCAGTGCATGGCGTGCCAGTCCGTCACCGTGATCGGATGTCAGCACTACAAGGGTCTCTTCTGACAGTCCGGTATCATCCAGGGCATTTAAAACGCGACCGATCTCAGCGTCGGCCATCTCTACCATGCGATAGTAGTTCCAGAGATACCAGCGCCAATGTTCCGCAGTCCATTTGCTGCGGTGATGTCTTCCACTGTGGAGTGCGCGTAAGGGGGCCGGTTCATTGGGATCAAAGCGATGATTGGCCGGCAGGGGTGGCAGATCTGCCGGGGGTGGCCCGAAACGTGTCAACGGGGTGTTCTCCCTGTGCTCAAAGACCCAGTAGCAGCAGTCGTGCGGCTGAAGGAATCCAACGTTCAGAAAGAAGGGCTTATCACTCCGCTGGCGCGAACGCAGAAAGCCCTCAGCAGCTCTCGAAACCATACCGTCAGTCATCTCGCCGATACCGGAACCAGGTGTCAGGACACGGAAACTTTTTGTCAGCGGACGTGCGGTGACATGCCACTTGCCGGAGTAGACCGAGTCATACCCGCGTGCCGAAAACCACTGGCCCATATCCGGCATCTCCTTGGCAATGGGCCATTTGTCATTCATGACCACACCATTTTCAGAAGAGGCGCGTCCGGTGTACCAGCAGGCGCGTGCCGGACAGCAGACCGGATTAGCTGAGTAGGAGAGGCTGAATGAGGTGCCTCGGGCCGCCAGCCGGTCAATTGATGGCGTGTGCAGATGCTGGCAGCCAAAAGCGGAGACCGCCTCCCAGTGTTGCTGGTCCAGATGCATGAAAAGAATATTGGGCGGCCGCTTCTGTGCGATAGCCGGAGCCTGCTGTGCCGCCAGGATCAGGCCGAGGCCTCCTGCGCCGCTTGCTTTAAGAAAGGTTCGTCGATTGGCTTTCAGGGTTTTCATGCAACACCTCCCTGTTTGCATTCCATGAGCAGATAGGCGCGTCGATTTCCGGCAGCGAGAACTACGCGATGCTGGTCATCCAGCCACCAGTGCCATGGCATGATGCCGCATCCGGTCTGCTCGAAAACGTGTAGATCAAGGCTCTTGTTTTTCAGGGCAATTGGGTGTCTGCCTGCATAGGTGATGCGTTGCTGCGCTTTGTGCTGGTCGAATGCTTCAAAGAGGTCGAAGTTCAGGGTGGCGCTGGCGTCAAAAGGCAGATGCTGTATGGCGGCAAAAAGATTCCAGAAGGTGGTCCAGCGTCGGGGTGCCGGAACACGACGTTCACTGCTTCCCTGAAGAACGAGTTCTTTTCCTTCAACATGACCCTTCTGCTGTTGATCAAGTTCGGAGTTTTTGACAACCTTCAGAGGATTCTGCCAGCTGCATGAAAGTGACCAGCGGCGAGGTGTTAACAGGCCATTGTTGGCGCAGTTAATTCCAGCCTGGGTTGTCATTGTTGTGAAGCCGGCTTTCTCCACCTCTGATACCTGAAGACGCACCAGGTCATCATTTTTAAGAGTGTATTCAATGTGCAGTGCCCCTGCCCGTGCTCCGCCGGGTTTTCCGTTGCGTTCTGGAATCAGGCTATGGCGTGCGTAGTGCGTGGCCCATTGAATCGAGGGGTCAAAGCCTCCTGAAGGTGGCGACCAGTTATCCAGCCGCTTACCTAATGTACTCCAGTCACGGGGCATCGTTGTCATTGAACTATCACTATTCATTATTAATCTCGGGTATTGCGGCTCATTAGGATGCAGGAGTTTAGGCTGTTAGGCATTTAGGGTTTATGCAAAAATGGCACCTTTGAAATATTAGCAAGTTGCCGGATTTTCAGCAACTATTGAAAAAGAGAGTTGCTGATTGGCATGGACTATCTTTTGATGCTCGCAATGGCTCGTGGAAGAATCAAAAACCCTTAAGTTATTTATGCAATAAGGTTGAAAATAATGACGAAATTACTGTATAATTATGCTAATTATATTATAGTTTTGAGAATATGTTTGGTGTTGATGAGGCGGAAATCTTAACTGGAGCGGGGAAATATGCTATTCAACTCGATTGATTTTGCAATCTTTCTTCCTATTATTTTCGCGATGTACTGGGGTTTAGGCGGTCGTATACGCTTACAGAATATTCTCTTGATCTTGGCCAGTTATGTGTTCTACGGCTGGTGGGATTGGCGGTTCCTTTCATTAATCGTCATCAGTTCACTTACCGATTATTTATTGGCTCTTGGTATGGGGCCTGCGACAGACAAGAGGCGCAAAGGCTTGCTTTTGTGCAGCCTTGTGGTAAATCTTGGATTATTGGGCGTTTTTAAGTATTACAACTTTTTCGCTGATTCCTTTGTGGATGCTTTTTCTTTATTCGGCACGGATATTCAGCGTTCAGGGCTGAATATTGTTCTTCCGGTCGGGATCAGTTTTTACACATTTCAGACTTTGAGTTACACTATTGATGTGTATCGCAGGAAAATTGAGCCGATCCGTGATGGCATTGCCTTTTTTGCCTTTGTCAGTTTTTTTCCTCAGCTTGTTGCGGGACCCATAGAGCGAGCTACTCACCTATTGCCGCAGTTTTCCCGCAACCGCGAGTTCAATTATGATCAGGCTTCAGATGGTTTGCGGCAGATTTTGTGGGGATTTTTTAAAAAAATTGTAGTGGCCGATAATTGTGCGGTGTGGGCTAACCAGATTTTTGATGCCCCGGAGCAATATCATGGTTCTGTGCTACTCGTAGGCATTTTTCTTTTTGCTTTTCAAATATACGGTGATTTTTCAGGGTATTCCGATATAGCAATTGGGTTATCCCGCCTTTTCGGCTTTTCTCTAATGCGAAATTTTGCATATCCGTTCTTTTCACGCGATATACCTGAATTCTGGCGGCGTTGGCATATTTCTCTTTCTACCTGGTTTCGCGATTATGTTTATTTCCCGTTGGGAGGAAGCTCCGGAACAAAATGGAAGAGTGTCCGTAATATATTCATAGTTTTTCTGGTAAGCGGATTCTGGCATGGTGCAAACTGGACTTATGTGGTTTGGGGTCTACTTCATGCAGTGTTTTTCTTGCCACTTTTTTTAATGGGGAACCACCGCACTCATACAGGGCCGATTGCCCATGGTCGGATGCTTCCGTCATTACGCGAATCTCGACAGATCGCCTGTACAGCAATTCTGAATGGATTTGGCTGGGTTCTTTTCCGGTCGGCTACCTTAAGCGATGCAATGCAATACTTTCGTAAAATTTGTACACATTTCTTTGTGTCATTTGATGGCTTCAGCGTGCCGGATTTAAAAATCCGCTATCTTCTTGTGCCTGTATTGCTGCTGATTGTGGTGGAATGGATTCAGCGCGATGGTCAGCACGGATTGGATTTCACAAACCTTTCTATCCCCCGTCCGGCACGTTGGTGCGTGTATTATGCTATTATAGGACTTCTGATTTTTATGGGTGGGCGTTCTCAGGATTTCATTTATTTTCAATTTTAAGTTATGAAACATTTTCTAAAAAAAATTGGTCTTTTTCTATCACCTATTGCTGTTTTTTTCATCAGTTTCGGGGTATGGAACCACAGATATCTGGCAGCACCAAGGGTCACCAACAGTTACTGTTTAAATGAAAAGCTTTATCGTGCTCCTTACGATACTCTGGATGTGTTGGCCATAGGGTCCTCTATGACCATGATTAATCTTAATTCCGAAGTGTTGGTAAATGGTTTGGCAAATCCCCGTTTTTATAATTTCGGAAGCTGGGGCTTTAACATTCAGGATGTTTATTCTTTCACTGAACTCTTAGTGGAGAGGTATAAGCCCTCGATTTTCATTATCGTCAGTAATGCAGTAGATTTCCGGCCAAAGGATCTGGAGTATGATATTAATGAGGTCCGTTTATATTTGAAATCATCATGCCGAAGTCTTGGATATCTCAATTATTTAGACTTGAAGTATTTTATAAAAAAAACAATGGAAAACCGTGAAAATATGAGTGCTCCAGATATATACTCCAGTCTGTTTTTTGACCAATGGGGGGGAGTTGCGCTTCATAAAGAGGGGTTTGAAATACGTAAATATCGTTGGAATCACGGATTGTTGTTTGATCAACTGCTGGAATCAAACTATGTCGAACTGGAAGAGATCTGTCGCGTTCTGAATGACAGATCAACTAAGTTGTTCTTTGTGCTTTCCCCTTTGCGGGAAGGTCTGGTGGATGATAACTATCGTAAATCTATTAAGCTTCACGCAGACCGCGTTCGTGGAATTGTGGAATCAAAGGGGGGGACTTTTGTCGATACCACCTTATACAAATGGGAGGATAAGCTCTTTGTTGATGGGACTCACCTCAATGCCGATGGCGGTTGCCGTTTGTCGGAAATATTATTACAAGCGATTGGAGAAAAAAAATGAGATTTCCGGCAAAAACAGTTTGGCCTGAAGGGGTGAATGCAGGGGATGCTGTACCTGAGTTTCCTGAAAAGGAAGAAATAATATATATGCTGGGGCAGGATCCCCTGATCAAAGTCCGGAAAATTACCAGAATATTTCTGGCTTGGCATGCCCATGGTATCCGTTGTGTCAGACCGTTGCTTCAAAAATGGCTGAATCTGCCGGCTGATGTAGACTTGGAACCTGGAGTTAATTTTAAATCAGGACAGGTCTATTGTGAAAAGAACGTGAATTTGGGGAATACTCTTTTTGTGGATTACGCTCCGATCTACATTGCCGAATACGTCGGCTTTGCCTTTAATAATACAATCGTTACATCCTCACATGACCCGGAAAATTTCAAACGGGCCATTATCCGTCCTGTGGTTATAGAACGCAACGTTTCGATAACCACAAACGTAACTATTCTCGGGGGAGTGAGAATCGGGGAAAACAGCATTATTGGTGCGGGCAGTGTTGTAACCAAGAGCATTCCGCCGAATGTTTTCGCTGCCGGGAATCCATGTGTTCCCATAAAAGAGATTAACAGGGATCTTCGACGTTAGCTGTGTTATCTTTCAAGAACATCAGAGTTTAAATTTTTCCGAATCAATCTGGCTAAGATACATAGGAAAAGTAAAAAACAGGTCCTTATATGAGGGTGCAGAACCTGAATAAAACAAAGGTAAGTTGTTGCGTTTGTTTTTTTCAGGTTGTTAACTTAGACGTGTGGCTGGCATTACCACCAATCATATCGCTACGTCTATTGATCTTTTGCCGGATTATCCTTCACCCGTTTGATGGAACGAGTCAGAATTTCACTGTTAACACGGTTCGTTTCTTTATCCAGTCTTCCTGTCAATTCATTGATGGCGTCATCTGACCCGATTGTCCCCAGGGCGTCGACAGCGGCCATTGCAAGCGGATCGGAAAGGTTCTCGGCTGATTCCAGCAGTTCAATCAAAGCAGGAACCGCTTTTTCGTTTTCGATGTAGCGCAGAATTTCAGCCAGCGCAATCCGGCTGGAATTGTCTTCGATGGCTTCATATTCATCCCGGATAAGTTGCAGAATATCAGAATCCGCTATATTGGCTAGGGCATTCTGGCACATCTGCTGAATACTCGTATCATCGATGGTTTTTAATGCTTCAAATAAAATTGGGGCGGATTCGAGTGATTTTAATTTGGATGCTTCGTATAGAATGTCGGTTTTAAAACGACTTTTCGGTAGATCGGCAAGCAGAGAAATGAGTTCCACGGATGCGTCAGGTGTCCCGAGCTGCGCAAGAGCTCGTGCAGCCAACAAGGAGATCTCACCTCCAGCCTCTTTACATAACATGGCGAGGTCGTTTTCTCTGTGTGGTGACTCCGCCAATGCCTTTAACAAGCCATCAGCGGTTTCACAGTTTCTCACAACCTCCATGAGATGTTCCAGCGGGGTTGGTTCAAATGCTGGCTCTGCTTTGTCTTCCCCATAGACAATAACCTCGGGGACCTGTTCCTTTGCCAGATTCTTCAGAGGATGTGTGGCAGGGGCAGACATTTTTGAATGAGTTGCGGTAGCTGGGGGCATTTCATCAGAGGATTCATCGTGTCCGCAACCATTGATTAGTGCCGCAATGCAAAGGCTGATAATTATATTACAAAGAATTGAATACAAAACTCTTATTAATGAATACATACGATGAAATTACCGTTCTCTGTTTTAACCTGTTACAGACGGACAGGGGGTATTGTATAATTTTTACGCACACCGCGGATCATGTGCATAATCTTAGGATCCGCGATGTGTTTGTCGATGCACTCCTGTACATTTATGGAGTATCTGAATACTCGGTTAATCGCCGGAAATATCAATGCCGTTTATCTGTCCATCTGAAATACCTGTCCTGAAAAGCAGATTATGGCGCTAAGACCGGAATGCCATTGACATTACCGGCGGTGATTTCCATATAGTATAGAAAGTCCATATTCCCGTACTGATCCATTTGAACGACCTTCATTTTTACCGGCCCGGTGTTCGGTGCATAATAAGCCGCATTGGCCATCAAAACCCCTTGATCCTGTCCGTAGGCGCTGGCCCGAGCTTCGTAAGTCAGTTCTCGGCAATTTTCGAACGTACCCAACGGTGTAATCACTGATGGCACGACAGTTACCGTGCTTTCAGTTGCGAGTGTCACGCGGATGCCTTGAATCGTCAAGCTGGTTGAACTTTGTGACACGCCTCCGTCAGATAGCTGCTCAGCAGTCGCCAGCACCATCGGCGTGCTGAATTTGATTATCTGACCCTCACTATATACTCCGAAAGAAACAAGATTTCCGGAATCATATCCCATCATCGCAATCGACTGCTGCCCTTCAATAGTTTTGGTTTCATTGAAGACTGACCGCTGCGTACTGCTTTGCGCAACATTGAGGTCCGCATCAATGCGGGCGCTATGCGTATAGGTCTTCCAATCGCCATCATTCAGTGGATAATACAGTGCTAGCGGATTTGGGTACGCCAGTTCAGCATAGTTATTGTCTTCATCCTCTTCCAACACTTCATTATCCGCATCCGCAATAGCAATTAACAGTTGCTCGGCAATAATTCCGGGAGAGTTCAATCGGCTGATGGTCGTTCTAACAGCCTCTGAACCTGCTGTTAACAGGGGCAATTTAATTGATTGGGCAGGAACGCCATTCGCGTCTCCGTCCACCCAGATATCCAGATAGCCATCTTTGGAATCGGCTTTGCCGACATTCTGAAGCCAGACATAAGCCGAGAAACTTTCGCCCGGTATCGGATAGGCTGGACTTAACTCGATATTTGTAATTACCAAATCCGGTTTGGGTGCTTCGGTTACTGTTAAGTTGGTTTGGAGGCTATTATTAAGTTCATTGACTTCAGTCAGGGTTTTATGGCAATCCACCATGGCGGCAACGATATGCTGTCCCATCAGAACATTGGCAGGCAGACGTGTCATACGGACTGCTTTGCTGGCTCCCTGGTTCAGACGGCTGACCCGAGAGGCCTTGCCGATCGGATTACCGTCCAGATATATCTGCAGATATCCAGCATCCGCTGTTTCGCTGCCGGTATTTTCAACGGTCACCACTGCGTTGAATGTGCTGTTCTCGGACACGGAGTCCGGGGAAACTGCGATTTGGGTTACAGCCACATCCACCTGGGCTTGTCCTCCAGTATAGTGCATCTGCCGTGAGTTGTTGGTTTCATCCTGTTCAAGAGTGTCGTTGTCGGGGTCAATCACTGCGATAAGCTCTATGTCGCCAAGCACTGCGGTCAGTTTATTCATCACTTTGAGAATCCGCTGCTGTCCGGACTGCAGTGTAGGCACACGCAGCAGAAGCGCATTAGCCTCATCACCTAAATGAAATACCTTTACATAGCCGGGCTTTCCTGAAGCATTGCCTGTAT
>JAQIBS010000071.1 GCA_027858965.1 Kiritimatiellia bacterium | reverse complement strand
ACTAACAAAGCATGCAACATAAAAAACTGAAAACTTTTCAACTGACGACTGTAAACTGACGACTGACGACTGACGACTGTAAACTGTAAATCTTATGGCAAAAAAAACGAAATTTAAGGGGCCTGTCGCTGAAAAAAAGCGCAAGGATCCGGCGGCGGAGGGAATCAAAGCATTCCTTAACTCCGAGCAGATGTACAAACTCAGCCGCGTTGTGTTGCAGTCGCGTTATGTGGTGGAGGGTAATCTTTCCGGTGCGCATAGGAGTCCCTTGAAAGGTGCCAGTTCAGAGTTTGCAGAGCATAAGGCCTATGGTATCGGTGATGACCCTAAACATATTGACTGGAAGGTGTTTGGCCGTACCGATCGCTATTACGTTAAACGTTATGAGGATGAGACCAATCTCAGGGTCTATATCATTCTGGACCGGAGTGGCTCCATGGCCTACGGTAGCGGGGATGTAAGAAAGTTTGATTTCGCATGTCAGCTGGCTGCTGCCATGGGTTATGTAGTTGTGAAGGCTAACGACTCCGTGGGTATGTTCGTTTTTTCAGATAAGATTGATATGAAGGTGGAGCCTCGTAACTCGCTGAATCATCTGCATAATATGTTGAAAAGACTGCAGGATGTGAAAGCTGAGTCACCGACCAATACAGCGAAGGTTTTGCACCAGATCGCTGAATCTATCCATAAACGTGCGCTGGTTATCCTTATCTCGGATCTGCTGGATGATGAGAAAGAGGTCGTACATTCAATTGCCCATTTCCGTAAGCAGAAGCATGATGTGATTGTCCTGCATGTGCTTGATCCAGTGGAAATAGATCTCTCCCTGAAACAGGGATTCGAATTTGAAGATATGGAAACAGGGGAGAAAATGACTGTAGATCCCCGTGGCGTGGCAAAGGATTACCAGAAGGAGTTCGGCGCGTTTCTAGAACATTACAGGGTGTCATGTCAGGGAATGAAGGTTGATTACCGGCTGGTCAAGACCGATCAGCAAGTGGATACCTACGCACGGGCATACCTAGAAGAGCGTCGGAGATTGAGATAAACTGTTATGATTTCTTTTCTGAATTCCATTTTTGCTTTTGCTTTTTTAGCGTTAACTATTCCGCTGATATTGCACTTTATTCAGTCCAGTCGGACTGAGAAGATGCCCTTTAGTACGCTCCGCTTTCTTAAGATGGCCCAGAAGCGTTCCTCCAGACGTGTGAAAATGGAGAACTTCCTTCTTATGTTGTTGCGCTTTCTCTTGCTGGTCCTGTTGGTTCTAGCCTTCATGATGCCGATCGTGCGTACCAAGAAGTTCGGGAATGTCCTGAGCCGCACCGCCCGGGACGTGGCTATTGTTATTGATGGTTCATACAGCATGAACTATAAGTTGAACCAGCAGGTGGTCTGGAACCAGGCCACGGAGCTTGCGTCAACGGTTATAGCAGGTCTTGAAGATAATGATCGCTTCTGCGTTTACCTAGCTGGCGATCAGGTGACCCCGGTCTTTGAAGAACGTATGTCCGATAATAAAGAGGAGGCGGCTATCCGCCTGAAGGCGCTTTCACCGCCGGTTGGTTCCTCCAAATTATGTCCCGCAACAATTGCGGCACTGGATCTCATGGAGCAGGACTCCCGTAGAGGCGAACGTGAACTGCATATTATCTCCGATTATCAGAAGCTGCCCTGGGCTAGTTTCAAGAAGAGCAGCGGAGCGGCTGCAGGTAGCGCATCTCCAGCGGCTGCCGGTGCTGGCGAGAATGTCTGGGACCCATCTAAAGTGAGCGACAGTATCACCTGTTTTGTAACCCTTCTTGGTACACCTGAGCCGGAAAACTCTTCAACTATGGATGTTGAGCTCTCTCCGAAACTTATCACCGCTGAGACACCCTGCCGGGTAACGGTCACCTTAAACCGCACCGGACCACCACTGGATTCTGTGGTCTCAATTTTTCTGGATGGATCTGAAGTAGGTCGCCAGTCAGTTATGGTGGGTGAAGGCGGAGCCAACAGGGTGCAGTTTATGCTTCCTCCTATGAACGGTGGTGTGCATGCGCTACGGGTGGAAACTCCTGAGGACAGCCTGGTTGAGGATAATGCATTTCATTTTCTGATTCGCGTTCGCGAAAAACTGCCAGTGCTCTGCGTGGGAGGTCCGGACAACACCCTTTTTCTGCAGACAGCTCTGGCAGCCGGGGAAGATGGAATTTCGCCGATCAACGCGAAGGTTATCCAGCCTAATGCACTCTCTTCAGAGAACATTGCCTCTTATTCCTGCATATTCCTTTGTAATGCGATCAACCTGCCGGGACAGCAGATAAAACAGCTGGAAGGCTATGTGGCTGCAGGTGGTTTGCTGGTTGTTTTTCCTGGAAATCACGCTACTCTGACAGACTATGCCCTTTGGGCCACACTTCCCGCGGAACCGGTCTCTTTCAACGAACTGTCGGTGGATAAGCGTAAGCGCCTCCTGACCTGGGATCAGCCCCAGCATCCGGTTCTATGGAATCTTGTGGAGGATGGCCTGGCTCCGTCCCTCGTGATCAATCGTCAGCTGAAATGTGAAACTCTTAAGGAAAAGGCTGAATCAATTGTTTCGACCGGCTCCGGTGAACCATTCCTGATGATGCGTTCGCACGGCCGAGGTGCCGTGATAATGTTCACCGTAGCTGCAGATCGTTCGTGGAGTGACTTTCCTCTCTCTCCTTTCTACCTTCCGCTGATGCATCAGCTTACCCAATATGCAGCTGGAGTGGGTGCCGGTAAACCGTACCTGTGGGCCACAGATACACTTTCTTTGACAGAGTTTCTTCCAGAGGCCACTCGTGATTCTGTGCTCAAGGGCCCCAAGGGCAAGCCGGTCTCGCTGCGCAGTGCCGTGGTCGAAGGCGGAAACGTGATTTATGCAGAGGGGCTGACCCAGCCGGGAATTTATAAACTGAGTATTCCGGGCCAGGGCTCCTCTAAACCTGCTCTGGCAATCAACATGCCGCGCGTTGAGTCTGACCTGAATCCGGTTCGTCAGCAGGATATACCTGATATTCTGGGTATTCCTTCGCTTCATATAGCTAATAGCAAAGATGATTTGTTGAAGAAACTTGATGATTTCCGTATCGGACGTTCGCTTGGCGAGACTCTGCTGTGGCTGGCCCTGTTGATAGCAATTGCGGAGGTCTTGTATTCCAACTTCCTCCTGCGCAAGAATTCAAAACTGACGGATACTCTGAAGGTTGAAGCTTCGGGTAGAATGAAGGAAAAATAAGAGTGATCATTTACGACCATATAGTGCCGACGGTGGCAATTGTGATGGGGGTTCTGACAGCCCTCTGCGCTACTTTTGCCTCCTACTGGTTTTTTGTGAAGCGGGATTTGGCTATGGCCTCGATGATTTCCTTACGTTTCCTCTTTTTTCTGCTTTTGGGGTGGTGCCTGCTGATGCCCGGCGAGAAAACGGTTCAAACCCTGCAGATGAAAAGCCGTTTTGTTGTGCTGCTGGATACATCAAGCAGTATGACTATGACACCTGTTGAGAATGCCACTAATCGCTGGCAGGTTGCCCAGTCGGTTCTGCAGATGCCATGGGTTGCCAACATGGTCAACAAGTGCGATCTTGATATTTATGCTTTTGCCGGGGATCTTGGTCCGAGAATGTCGTCGGAGGAGGCAACTGCTCTGGAGGCGGACGGCAACTCCACGTTACTGCGTGATGCTCTAAAAAAGACAGTGGGGCGCTATTCAGGTTTGGATGTGACCGGATGCCTGTTGTTGAGTGACGGTCTTGAGACACGTGAGGCTTTCAAAGAGTGGTCTTTGGAGAAACGGCCTTTCCCTATTTTCTCTCTGCCGCTGGAAAAGGGTGCTATCTGGGAAGAGGAACCTGATATTCGTATTGAGGCGGTTAGTACCCCTGGTCGGGTCACGGTTGGATGGCAATCTGAGTTGAAGGTAGTGATATCCGGTCAGGGGACCAAAGGACAGCCTTTTCCTGTTCAGCTGTTTAAAGATGAGGTTATGGTTCAGCAGATGGAGAGCCAGCTCCCTGAAAGTGGCGGTTCCCGTGAAGTTCTTTTCAAACTGGATCATCAGGTCATAGGTTTGAACACCTATCGTGTGTTGCTGCCTCAGCTACCGGAGGAAAAACAGATTGATGACAACGAGTCATCCGTGGTGGTGCAGGTACAGGATGCCAAGAACCGTCTTATGTATGTTGAAGGACCGCCGCGTTGGGAGTCGAAGTATCTCTCCCGTGTTCTGCGTGAGAGCAAGCAGGTCAGTCCAGCTATTTTTCTTAAGGGGCCGAAGGGCAAGTTTATGACATACGGCGTGAGTGGGGATGTTGCACCTGATATGAATGCAACCCAGCTTTCGATGTTTAAAATTGTAATTCTGGGTAACCTGAGCGGAGAAGAACTTGGGGCTGAACGGGCTCGGGCTCTGGTGAAATTCGTGGATGCCGGTGGAAGCCTAATTCTTCTGGGTGGCACCAAGGGATGGGCTAAGGATGGCTTTGCCACTACTCCATTGAAAGAGCTGCTTCCTGCTTCGAGTTTTTCCGGAAAGGCTCTGGAGGGGACTTATCCCGTTTCGCTGACAGATCAAGGGCGCTCGCATGCCGCTTTCGGGGGTGATGCGGAGTTCTGGGACAAGGTTCCTTCGGTTCTATCTCTCTTTCATAATGTCAAACCCTCTGCCGCAGCACGTGTGCTTGTTGAGTCCAAGACCTCCAACGGACCACAACCTATGATTCTGGCCCAGAATTTTGGGCAGGGCAAGGTTGTTGCGATTTTCTCAGATTCCCTCTGGAAGTGGCAGTTGAGTGCCGATGCCCTGAAAAATAAGCCGTATCCCCGTTTCTGGCATCAGCTTCTCTCCTGGCTCTCTCCCCAAGCCGATGAAATGGATGGCAAAGTGTGGGATATATTCCTCGACAGGGAGGAGTGCTTCCTTGGCGAAGAGATCGAGATTACCGCTAGGTGGGTCGGTGCAGATAGACCGCCTGCTGGAACGGTTGTCAATGCTGAGATTACATTCCCTGATAAAAGGAAGCTTCCCTTTACAATGGAGAGCAGCATGGATCAGGCTGTTGCCGGTAAGGTTGTTCCCGCATACAGCGTCAAATTCAGGGGTGAAGAACCGGGTATGTTCTCAGTGATGGCAATCTCAGAGACCGGTGGCCAGCGGATTGAGTCGGAAGGGGCCTATTTCTCGGTTAAACCGTATTCTCCTGAATCCAGGCCGCGTCCGCCTGACCAGGAGACCATAAAAGCCATAACGGTTAATAGTGAAGGTGCTTTTTATAATACGGCTGCCGAGTTGAACAGCGCGCTGGTTGCGCTTTATCCGAAACAGCTGGAACAGGAGATCTCGGAGTATAAAACTTATTGGCAACGCTGGGCAATTATTGGTATGTTAATACTCTTGATTGCAACTGAGTGGATAATACGAAAATTTCAAAATTTGACGTAATGGACAGATGCGTGTTTCGAAGTTCGGAACCGTAACTGTAGGCTAGGTGCCCTCACTCGGCACGGGTAAGACATTTTTTATTAAGAAAGAAGGAGAAATATGAAACAGATTCACATTATTATCTGCGGTGTTTTAAGCATCGCTTTGACAGTGTCAGCTCAAATGGACACAATGAACTACTGTTATAATGGAAGTTTTATTGCAGAGACCGGCCATCTGGATGGCTGGAATCTTGATTATGACTGGACCGGCCTTTCGATTCAGCAGGGGAATCATCTTAATGCCTCTTATCTTCCTGAGTTCAAGGGCAAAAAGAATGTGATGAGAATGAAGGTCCCCCATGGTTATGAGTCAAAGATCGAATGTAAGCTGATACCCTATCATAAGGGTGAGAGGTATAAGTGCACCTTTGATATTTATATTGATATGGAAACAATTGGAAGTTATGAGACGCGGGCGCTCTTTAACGGCTATAGATTCAAGCCCGGAATCCGTCCCTATGATGACCCTAAACTTCAGGATCTGCGCCGCATATTCAAGACGAATCTGGTGCCCATGAAATCGATAGCCAGATGGCGGCGCATGACCATAGACTTTCCAACCAAACCGAAGGTTTCCAAGACAGCCTACGCCCATCTCAAAAAGATCCGGTATCTCTCTTTGTTTATCTTTGTTCCTGGGGGGACCTATCCAAAAGACGGAAATTTCTACCTTGCCAATGTGAACATTACTAAGTTGCCGCGTGAGGTCACTGTGAAGAAATGAAGAGTGAAGAAGTGCTAAAGTGCGAGAGTGCTAAAGTGCTAAAGTGCGAGAGTGCGAGAGTGAAGAATTGTCGAAGGGACTTTGAACACTGAACACTGAACACTGGACACTGGACACTGAACACTGAACACTGGACACTGGACACTGAACACTGAACACTGGACACTGAACACTGGACACTGAACACTGGACACTGGACACTGGACACTGAACACTGGACACTGGACACTGAACACTGGACACTGGACACTGAACACTGAACACTGAACACTGAACACTGAACACTGAACACTGGACACTGAACACTGGACACTGGACACTGAACATTGGACATTGATTTGAATTAAGGAGGTGCTTATGGCGCTCTCAGCTTTAATTGGACAACTGAAAAGAATCGGGCAGATGCTTAACCGGTGGGGTGCTGAATTCCGCTTTACGGTTGGTATTACCGTTATTCTTGTTCTCTTCTTCTGTCTGGCGTTGGTCGATTTTCTGACGCGTTACAGTCGCGGCGGGCGATTTGCCGCATGGGGATTTCTTCTGGCTCTCGGCCTGGTTCTCGTGGGGGTGATAATGAAAGCCCTCTCCCGTAGTCGCACACCTGAGGCAATCGCAGCGAGTGTGGAGCAGAGCTTTCCTGAGCTTGATAACCACTTGATAAATCATTTACAGTTTTCGACTTCAAAGATTAAGAATTCATTTATTGCTGCGTATGTCAAGATGGAGATACCGCATTGGAGTGGGTTGGATTTTTCCATGATGAAAAATCGGCGCTTATTACGCAGGGCCCAGCTAGCTCTGGGTGTTGCCTCAATTATTCTTCTGCTGCCTCTGCCCTTTCTTGGACGGGCATGGACCGTCTCAATGGTAAGGGTCTTGAATCCTTTCTCGGAGATGGCTCCGGTCAGCCTGACGCAAATTATCAGTGTCAGCCCCGGTGATGCTGTTGTAATTCAAGGTAGTGATGTAACATTTTCCTGTAAGGTTGAGGGTAAGTCGGGGCATGAGGTTCTTTTTGATGTACGCCCCGCCGACGGCGAATTGAAAACCTATAATCTAGGGTCGTTGAAAGGTGAGGGCGAGGAGACTTTTTCGCATACATTGCTCAAGGTTACCACCGTCACAAAATACCGCTTCCGCGCTGGTGATGCCTATGTTCCTGATTGGAAAAAAATTACATTGCGTCCGCCTTTGGCCTTTAATGCGCTCTCTTTGAAGGTTGCTCCTCCCTCTTATATGGGCTTGAAGGCGAAGAAGTATGACGCGCAGGCAACCACCATTGATATTCCCTATGGCTCCAGAGTCAGTATGAATGCTGAGTGTAATACGGAATTACGTTCCCTTTCTCTCTCCGGTGCAGGCTCTCCTGTCAGCCTGGATATTGACCAGGGAAAAAAGAATGGATCTTTTGATATTATCGTCACCAATGGAGCAGCTTTAACGCTTGCCGCGATAGATGCTAACGGAGATCAGGCCGAAACCTCTCTTGGTTTCAACCTGTTGTGGGATCGTCCTCCGGCCCTTACAATTAAATATCCGCAGAAACCCGTGCATCTTCCGGCTGGCTCTGCGCCGACCATTGATTTCTCTGTATCCGATGATTTCGGCCTCGGTGATATTACGATTGAACAGGTATCCGGAGCCGGAGATTCAGATGAACCCCCCAGGGTATTGAAAACCTATAGTCGTGCCGAAAATAAGGGAAAAGAACTCTCTTATCTATGGAAAGGTAACATTCGTAAAGCTTCCGATTCAGGCAACTTGGTTTTACGGGTTGTGGCTAAAGACAATTGTTCGGGGGCAGGAAATGTTTCTGTCTCACCTTCGTTGATATTCGAGTATGATGATGCATCGGATTCTGCAAAACAGCGCAAAGAAGATGCGAAGAAGAGTGCCGCAGGATTGACTAAAATTATTGAACTTCAGCGCGATAATATTTCGAAAACTAAGCAGCTTCAAGGTGTTTTGAATACAACTAACCAAAGCCAGTGGAATAAAGCAGCCGAGAAGCAGGAACTTATCCGTAAGATTGTTAAGGTGCTTATTGAGAAAGGGGGCGCTCGTACGTTGGGAACGCTGGTGTCATCAGTCAAGAAACTCTATGTCAACGAGATGTATGAGGTTATTCCCATGTTGCGCACAGTGCCATCTGTAAGGGATCAGGCTGCCAAAGAACGTCAGGTCGTTAAGTCTGTTTCCAAGCAGGAGAAGATTCTGCGGCAGTTGACCGCTGCAGGAAAGTCGGCGAAAATTGCCCAGGCGGCTCAGAGCACCGGCTCCTTGCTTGGAATACTCGATGGTATGATCAATGGGCAGGTGAAAATTATTAAAACCACCTCGCGCTGTTCAACCCAGGGCGTCGAAGTTGCTGAGTCTACAATTGATGATCAGGATGCACTTAGTTCTGACCTGAGCGTGTTTATCAAGAGTTGCCGCACTCAGGCAATGGCCAGTCAGGGAGAGGATAAGGATCAGAGCGCGTTTCTTGAGTCTGTGGCATCTTTTTGTGGAACACAGAAGATCTCTGATGATATGTTGCTTGCTGCGGAACAGCTGGAGGAGGATGTTCTCGATAAGGCTTTGCAGTATGAGCTGGCTGCCTACAAAAAACTTCAGTCAGCCCGCAAGCAGTTTGAGCAGGTTAAAGCAAAGGATGAGAAGGAGGTGCGTGAAGAGATGATCGAGGCCCTTCAGATTGCCGGTTCTAAACTGAGTAAACTTAAGGCGATTGAGAAAAAGCTGAAAGAAGAGATGGACAAGATCGAGGAGATCGAAAATAAGAACACAGAAGATTACGATATCATGGAGGAGGAGGCATCCGAGATTGAGAAGAATATTGAGGAGGCTTTGCTTGAGATACCGAGGGATCTGGATATCTTCACCCATCTGAATGTGGGCAACGATATGGTGGAGGATGTCTACTCTGTGTTTGAAGAACTTGAAGAGGATGAGGATTCTGGCAAGAAGAATGCCGATGGTACCAGCCCTGTTAAGGAAAAAGCGGTGGCTAAACGTGAGTGGTATCTGGAAGAGATGGAAAAAGCCGAAGAGCTGCTAGAAGATTTTGAGATGTGGCTGGGTAAAGATGCTGATAAGACAAAGGTGACGGATGAGGCTTTTGACACAGAGGAGATGCCCGAGGGTGTTGCTCTGACACCTCTGCAGACTTCAATGGAAGATATTATCGGCGACCTGCTGGATATTGATGAGGAGCTTGATGAAGAGGCTGATGACGGTGCGATTAACCAGGCATTGCCCGATATGGTGATGGGTGCTGAAATAACCGAGGGTGATACCACTACTTACTCTGCTAAAGGTAAGTCCGGTAATGAAACACCTGATCATAAGGAACAGGATGGCCGTTCAAATGTCGGACGTCAGGGTATGGCCAGTGGTGAAAGTGCAGCTAGTTCAGGAACTATCGGCGAAGGTGACGATAATATTGAAGCACGGCGGACTAAGGATCCAACGCAGTCCGGACAGGTTATTGCAGACGGTGAAGCCGATACCAAGGCCTCCGGTGGTGGAAAGCTCGGCTCCGGCAAGGGTGATGACTGGGGCGATAGCGGTGGAACTGACCGTATGGACTCAACAGAGGCCGGCTCCTGGGCTCAGAGTATGGATGGCATGGCCAAGAAGGCCTCTCAGGCTTATGCACAGGCATCACTGAAGGGGCTGCGCACCGATTCGCTGGAAACGGCAGCGCATCATATACGACAGGCTGCTGATGCCGTTTCAAGGGGGGTGCCTATAAGACAGGTAGCAGAGTTGAGACGCAAGGCGATTGGAGCGCTGAAGAAGGCTAAGACTGAGCTTGGCGAGGGCGCCATAGCCAACCTTGATGGTCAGAGTTTTACCTCAACCCTGACCGATGTTGTTGAGGCTGGCAAGGAACAGTCACCGGAGAAATACCGGAAGCTGAATGCCGATTATTATAAGAAGCTGAATGATGTGATGTAAGGACAGTGATCAGTTAACAGTTAACTGACGACTGATCACTGATGACTGATGACTGATAACTGACAACTGACAACTGACAACTGAATTTGATTATGACTATGAAAATATTACAGAAATTTATCATTATTGCTTTAATGCTGCTTGCAGGTATAGCTGCAGCTGAGCCGGCAGCCTGGGCTGTGAAAGATGCAACTGTTCGCTTTGTAGTAAAGCTGACTACGGAACCGAGTCACCCCGAGGCCGGATATTTTGTAAAAATACCCGACGGCGGAGTTCTGCCCGGCCCTCGCCCTGAATGCATTGTTGTTGATGAAGCAGGAAATCCCCTTAAAAGCGGGATTCTGTGGCATTGCAAGGATACAGAGTGCGGAGTGGTTTTTCAGAGACCTGAAGCAGGCCAAAGTGCTACGATATATTTTCAAGGAACGAGGAAATCAAACATCTGGACTCCGGCAAGTGGTATTAAGCCGGGTGCGTTTCTTTGTGAACAATCCGGCACTCGGTCCAAATCGGCGGCGCATAAACTTGGGAATTTTGGTGTGGTTGACTCCAAAACGCGTTTTGTTAACCAGGGTTGGGATGCCGGGTCTTATAACGGACAGTTGCTTCCGTTGGCAACCTGGGAGTGGCGTCTGGGGGGTAATGCTGTATATATGTTATCTTACATTGATGTCAAGAATCCTGGGCCAACCTGGATTGCGCCCTATAGTCGCTCCGGCCAGTTGGATATTTTTGTTGATGGTAAAGAGGTGAAACAGAAGAAAAAGAACGAGAAAGTCGGTGGTATAGGTGGAACTGTTACGTTAACCAAGGGGCTGCACCGAGTGGACCTTTATGGATATGATTTGAAGAATAAGGCCACAGGACCGATGATGTTTACCTGGCGTACACCTAAAACTACGATTGAGGAACTTGGTGGTCCCCGTGAAAAGGAGCATCGTTACCCTGGTACATCAATGAATGAAAGCTGTGTGCCGGATATCTCGGATATTGTTAAATCCGGTGAGTGTCGTATTACTGATGTCAATGCTCAGGATGGACCTGCAGCCGCTTTTATTTATGAGCCCAACGCTACATTCTGGTTGGATGAAGAGGTTCCAATGATCTCCTACGCCTTTAAATCATTGGCTGAAAATAACCCCAAGGATACTAAATACAGCTGGCGCTTTGAAGTGGCCCCGAAAGCGGTGGCAGACGGTGCAGAAACAAGCTGGCTTCTGAATGCCGGCAGCTTCACTAAGGTATCACTTACGGCAGAGTCAGAGGGAAAGAGTTCTACCGCCAGTTATGTGGTCTATCCCCATACCGATATTGAAAGCAGTATGGATGATCCTGATACGCGTTATAATTTCAAGCTGGCATGTTATAACATGTTGAGAGCTTATCCCGAAAATGTTGATCCTGTTGCTGATTGGGGACCATCAATGTGGAAAAACTTTTTCCGTGTTATGGAGCTGAATAGAAAAAATGTATTACTGGAATACATCATGACTCAGCGCTGGGATTACTTTAAGAAAAAGATTGATCCTGAGAATAAGGCTCTTATGCAGGATGTATTTCTTTTCACCTTGGCACCACGAGACCCGAAAAAGGCCTTTAAATGGGCGGGTGAGTTCAGCTCTGATGAATTTACCGCGGCCCGTTCTTCTTATTTGAAATTGAAGAAAGCGGAGATCCTGATGTATTACATCGATGATATGGAGGGGGCCAGGAGAGTCATTGCCCCTCTTTTGAGGGATGCAGGTGAAGGTGGTGAGTGGGCGAAAATACGGATGGGCGATTGGGAGTTTCTCTCCCGTCATCTGAATCAGGCCACCCAACGTTACGGTGATGTGCAGAGTCGTTCCAAGGCGCTGGCTCAGGAGTTTGTTCCCACGCAGCTGACACCCATAGGCTCTGGTGCAACAAAGAAATTTGTTAAACCGAAGAAACCTGCTGAAGAGAGTGTTATGGGCAAGGAACTTAATAGCGTTAAGGCTGAGCGGCAAAAGAACAAAAATAAACCGGAAGTTCCTGATATGTATATTCCTATGCAGGAACCCGCCAGTGTGCCTGAGTGGAAAATTGCAGCTGTCCGTGATGTGGCAGCCTCTGAAAACATTTCTGTGCTGATTGATCAGGAGTTTTACCTTGAGGCTTTTCTTGAGCTGAGGCGCTGGGAGCGAGCACTGCCGATGTCCAAGATTTCCGGTGATCTTATTCTGCGTGAGGCAAAGTTTTATATGGTCTTGCAGGACTACAAACGGGCCCGCATAATTCTCAGCGCATACTGTGAACAGGTTGATGTTTCTAACTTCCTGCCTGAGGCTATGAATATGATTAAAAGTTGCATGATTGAGATGAAGGAACCTGCTGCCGCTATTGAAGAATATGAGAAGGAGATCATGAAACGTACGATCTTCGGAGCAGGCGAAGAGTGAGCTTAATCGTCGAATGCGGAATGTGGAATGTGGAATGTAGAACGTGGAATGTAGGATGTATTGTCCGCTTCTTATAGAGAGCGTATAAATAAGGAATAAATGAAATGAAAATAAACTTTCAGACAATTATAATAGCAATGCTTCTTGTTTGTGTCGCTGCACCGTCACTTAATGCTGCACCGGTCACTGATAAAAACATATTAGAACGAATCAAGCTTTATACACCTCCTGATCCCTGCGCTGCAGGTGGTATCAAGGGACACATTACCAATCCTAGAAAACCGATCGAACAGATTCTGGCTATGCCCCCGGATGAACCCAGGTATGTTTATAAGGGGATCATAAGCGGTGACGATAAGCAGAGCTTTTTCTTTGCTAATCTGCCCATGGCTAAATATAATCTTTTCGTGATTTATGAAGATGAGTTCTACGAAGGACTTCGCTTATCACGTGAACCTGATACTCTTACAAAAAAAGACCGTGAGGGTATTACGAAAATTGTAAATGCCTCTGACCCGTTTTTTAACAAGAAAATTATTCACCGGATGGAAGGTACTACAGGGCGGGGTAATTTTGCCCGATGCGTGGTCACCCAGTCCCGTGACCAGTCCGCATCGGGAAAGGTTGTTGCAGGTGAAGGTTTTGGCGTCGATATGCCCAAGCACTTGGGGCGTCGTACCTATAAGCTGATTTGGTTGAAGGATGTTGGAGTTGGTTGGCAGGTAGTCAGGAAACGCGACCTCTATCCCGTGACGGTTGCTTTAGGTGAGCTTAATCCGAAACACCATTACTCGAAGAAACTGTCCGGAATTCGGGTGACGAATAAATTGAAGAATCTGGGCGAAATTGATTTTAAATCGTTAAAGTAAATGTTCTCTAAGGAGAATGAAAGGATATTTTTATGGCTAGTCTGTTAGTGACGCAAGGGCAATTTGAAGGGCAGGCATTTGAGTTTGCCGAAGGTGAAATAGTTATTGGACGTGAGAAAGAGTCGTGTGGAATTACACTTCCGGACGACTCGAAAGTCTCCCGCCAACACGCCAGAATTGCCCGCAATGAAGAGGGCGTCTGGTGTCTTGCTGATTTAGATAGCGCTAATGGCACCATGCTCAATGGTGAGGCAATCTCGGTTGTCCCATTGCAGCAAGAGGATGTTATCTCTATCGGTAGTTCCTCCTTTGTTTTCAGGGATGACGCTGCACCAGCTGAGGAAAGCGCCCCTGAACCAGTTCAGGAACGTGCACCTGCTCCATCTCCTAAAAGCGGCAGTGATAATAAAATTCTGGCGTCGGAAGATGATCTGAAGCTTGTTAAGCAGATGCGTCATTCTATGGATGATATCCGTGCTGAAGTGGGTAAGATCATTATTGGTCAGACCGATGTTCTGGATGAAATTTTGATGTGTGTTATCGCTGGTGGACATGCCTTGCTGATTGGTCTACCAGGTTTGGCAAAGACATTGATTGTCAATACCATCGCTCAAGTGCTGGATATGCAGTTTAAGCGTATTCAGTTTACACCTGACTTAATGCCGTCAGATATTACCGGAACTGAGATTCTGGAGACCGACCTGGTAACCCAGCAGAAGGAGTTTAAGTTCATGCAGGGACCTATTTTCTGTAATATGCTGCTGGCGGACGAAATTAATCGTACTCCACCTAAAACACAGGCGGCATTGTTAGAGGCTATGCAGGAGAAACAGGTTAGTGTCGGCAAAGAGGTCTATACTCTCGATAAACCTTTCTTTGTGCTGGCCACACAGAATCCCATCGAGCAGGAGGGAACCTACCCGCTTCCTGAAGCTCAGCTTGACCGTTTCATGTTTAATATTTTTGTGAACTATCCTGAACTTGATGAGGAAATTGAGGTGATCACCCGGACCACGATGACTGCGGGAGCGAAACCGAGTGTGGTGATTGATAAGAAAGCCGTCATTCATCTGCAGCAGGTCGTACGTAAAATACCTGTTTCCCAGCATGTGATTGGCTATGCGGTTAACCTGGTGCGGGCAACCCGACCTAGCGATGCAATGGCTCCGGAGTTTACCAAGAAGTATGTTTCCACCGGTGCCGGTCCGCGTGCCGGACAGTTCCTGGTGCTTGCAGCCAAGGCACGTGCCGTGCTGGAAGGACGTATTCATGTGAGCTGCAATGATGTCCGCAAAGCGGCTATGCCGGTATTGCGCCATCGTATTCTTACCAACTTCTCCGCTGACTCCGAAGGAATTGATTCAGTCGCTATTGTTGAGCGTTTGCTCACCGAAGTGAAAGAGCCCGGCGATGAGACCTATGAGCCGGAACAGAAGGCTTCGAAAAAGAAGAAGAAGAAATAGTACGGGCTTTGCCCTTGAACGTCCAACATCCAACATTGAACGTTTAACATCCAAGTTGCTACGAAGCCAACACAAGTAGGTCGGGCGCTACGAGCCCGATCACAACGAAGCCAACACAAGTAGGTCGGGCGCTACGAGCCCGCGCAACGTGGCGAAATAATGTAGCCACGGGTTTTAACCCGTGGGAATGATGATCAACAGATATAATAAGCGCCCGCAGGGTGCGAAAGAAAATTGTGTCGCCACCCTGCGTGGGCTGATATCTCCTTTGTTTACTGAGTTTCACGGGTAAAATCCGTGGCTACATTATGCCACCAGCTTCGCCTGGTTTATTAATTGAAACATCTTTTAGGTTGAAATATGCGTCGATTACAACATGGTTTTTCCCGGCTCACTAAATCACACCTCCTCTCTATCAATTTTCAACGGTTTTCATCTCTGTCTTTTCTGTGCATCTTGTCAGTTTTGTCTTTTCTGTCATTTTCTCTACTTTCCAGCACCGAAGATAAACAACCTCCTGTCGCATCTGATTCTGTCATCCGTGGTGTAGATGATCTGCCTCTGGAGCAGCGCCGCGCCTTTCTGCGGGGTACCCTATCTGATTGGCGGATTGATACTGATAAACAGAGGGGTATATCTCCTCCTCCCATTCAGAAACCTTATTCCCCTGATGCGAAACGGCTCGATCTGATTTCTTCCGACAAATTTACTGTCGGTTCGATGAGCGTCCGGGATGCAGTTCGTAATCGACGCAGTCGACGTGATTTTTCTGGCGCACAGTTCTCTCTTGAAGAGTTGAGTTACCTTCTCTGGGCAACCCAGGGAATTTCCCGGTTGGACCGGGATCAGGATGGAAAGCTCAAAGCTCAATATAGAACGGTTCCCTCTGGTGGGGCAAGACATCCCTTTGAAACCTATCTTGTGATCAGCCGGGTTAAAGGTGTGACTCCCGGTTTATATCGCTATCTTCCTGTGGAACATCAGCTGCTGATGATAAAAGAGGATTTGGGACTGGCGCAGCAGGTTATGAATTCCTGCTATGGACAGGGCTTTATAGGGAGTTCAGCTGTGACTTTTATATGGAGTGCGATTCCTTATCGAAGTGAGTGGAAATACGGTTCTATTGCAGAAAAGCTTGTTGCTATTGATGTCGGCCATGTGTGCCAGAATCTCTACCTTGCTGTGGAATCTATCAATAGTGGTGTGTGTGCCTCAATGGGCTATAATCAGAAACGTATGGATGACCTGCTCAAGGTTGACGGTAAAAATGAGTTTGTTATTTATCTGGCCGCAGCGGGAAAACTTGCGAAGAAGAAATAAAAGAAGTTCTAAAGTGCTAAAGTTCTAATGCAGCGGAGCCGCAACCAAACTTAACCCTTGTGATATGCAAATCTTTTCTCATTCATTGAACAGTTTGTGCAATATGCATCACTGCATTAGTCAACAACGCTACGC
>JAQIBS010000055.1 GCA_027858965.1 Kiritimatiellia bacterium | reverse complement strand
GCACCGGGTGTCTCTCTCTAAAGTGTCGTTTTGGTTTACAACATAATAGAGGTTTATGCCCGGTGTTTTAAGCATTATTTAGCATTATTTACCCACAGATTCAGCGGAAGACCCAAAATCCTTATGTTTGTCGAGGGAATCGATCGAATTGAATGATTCGATTTTTCAAAGGTGCCCATTGACTCCTGACACCTGCCTCCTGATGCCTGTTAATGTTCTCCGACGATCTTCTCACGCACGGCGTGCATCTTTTCACGGATGGTCTGAAAAAGTGCATACAATCCCGGCACCAGCGAGATACCGACTGCCGTGGCGGCCACCATTCCAAAGAAAACCGTAACACCGATTGACTTACGGCTGGCAGCACCGGCACCTGTTGCAAATACCATCGGCAACACACCGAGAATAAACGTAAAAGCCGTCATCAGCACAGCGCGATAGCGTTCGCGGGCCCCCTGCATAGCAGCATCGACAATTGAAGCGCCTTTCTCGCGCTGGGTCTTGGAAAACTCAATAATCAAAATGGCATTCTTACTGGCGAGAGCAACCAGCAGAATCAACCCCAGCTGGGCATAGATACTGATAGGCATTTTCATAAACATAAGCCCCAGCAGTGCACCACAAATTGCAACAGAAACTGAGAGCATAACAGATAGCGGAATTGTCCAGCTTTCATACTGAGCCACCAGAAAGAGATAACCGAATACCAGTGCCATGAGCAGCAGAATTCCCGTCTGTCCTGATGCACGCTTTTCCTGAAAACTCATACCCGACCATGAGAAAGTGTAGCCCTTATCAAGAAGCCCATCTGAAAGCTTTTCGATCTTGTCCATCATCTCACCGGTACTGATCCCAGGCATCAGCATGACCGTTATAGCAGCACTTGGAAAAAGATTATAACGCGAAACCATACGTGGTCCGAGCACCGGTTCAAGGGTCACTAACGATCCCAGCGGAACCATCTCCCCGG
This sequence comes from Kiritimatiellia bacterium, assembly GCA_027858965.1. GTDB lineage: Bacteria > Verrucomicrobiota > Kiritimatiellia > RFP12 > UBA1067 > M55B167. The sequence goes on along the minus strand of JAQIBS010000055.1, from coordinate 34,356 downwards.
TGTTACTCTTCACGTAGAGTTTCAGAATGTCATCAGGGTTATTACGTCCCTCCCACTCTGACTGTATAATCACCTGATTAACCTGAGTTCCGATGTTCACATCATTCACATAGCGCGAGCCAAGGTAATTCTGCAGAGTTGCAAACACAGCGCTGACAGGCACATTCATCAACTCGGCCTTAACGCGATTCACATTCACCTTAAGTGATGGAGTCTGCGCATTATAGCCACTGAAGGCCATCATGACCTCGGGCATCGCATTCAGAGCGCCAAGCATCTTCATCATCTGCCCCTCCAACTTGGCGGGGTCGGGATCAGTGAGTGCCTGCAACTGCACATCCATTCCATTGCTGTAGCCCATACCAGGAATTGCCGGTACCAGAAAACAGTTGATGCTAGCATCGGAAATTTCAGAAAACTTGCCACGACATCGATTCATAATAGCATTGGCACTAAGCCCGGCATCCTTACGTTCACTCCAATCATTCAATCCGATTACAATAAAACCGGTATTCTCTGAACGACCGCTGATGATGGCAAATCCTGTAATACCCAGCACAAATTTTATACCTTCATCATCACGGATCATCTTGGAGGCATCTTCAATAAGAGCCTTAGTCCTGATTTTGGAAGCACCCTCCGGCAGACGTACATCGACAAAGACAACCCCCTGATCTTCATCAGGCAGGAAGCTCGTCGGAACCAAGTTAAATATACTCCAGGAAACAAGAACGAAAACCAATAGAAATAGGATAGTCAGACCGATACGTCTGGCCAGCCATCCGGAGACCCTGACATAGCCACCACGAAACAGATTCAATCCCCAGTTAAAAACAGCAAAGGGACCACGTTTGTGTGGTTTAGGCTTACCCAGAACCGTTGCACAGAGTGCTGGACTGAGAGTCAGTGCGTTGAGTGTAGAAAAACATATCGCAGCTGACATCGTGACGGCAAACTGCTGGTAGATCTTACCAGTGATACCGGGAATAAACCCGATCGGAACAAAGATTGCGAGCAGAACAAGTGTTGTAGCGATAATAGCACCACTGACTTCCTGCATGGTACGGATAGTGGCAGCCTTACGGGCAAGACCCTCTTCAACCATCAGATGCTGCACACGTTCAACCACAACAATGGCATCATCCACAACCGAGCCGATTGCCAGAACCAATCCAAAGAGAGTGAGCGTATTGATACTGTAACCCAGGGCGGAAAGCACAGCAAAGGTTGAAAGCAGTGAGACCGGAATAGTAAGCGCAGGAATCAGAGTAGCACGCCAATCCTGAAGAAAAAGATAACAGACAATCACAACAAGGCAGAAAGTCAACAGCAGAGTAGTGGCAATTTCTTTAATGGAGGCACGAACAACCTGCGTAGCATCATAGGAAGAGAAGATCTCTATATCCTCAGGCATACGTTTACGTAAATCTGCCAGAAGTTCCTGCACTCGATCCATTGCATCAATCGCATTAGTTCCCGGTGTTTGGCTGAGAGCTATAGAGACTGCCTCGGCACCGTTATAATTGCCATGATATCCATAATCGGATTCACCGAATTCAATACGACCGACATCCTTCATTCGAAGCACACCGCCTGTAGCGTCAGTGCGAACCACTATCTCCGCAAAATCCTTAGGCTCATTAAGACGTCCTTTTGCCTGCAGAGCAAAGAAACGCTGAGCATTACCTTGAACGGGAGCAGCACCGACCTTACCCACAGCAGCCTGCAGGTTCTGAGAACGGATGGCCACAATGATATCCTCAGTACTGATACCCAGAGCGGCTAGTCGTTCGGCATCAAGCCAGACGCGCATACTGATCTTAGCGCCATAAACTGTTGCACCACCAACACCATGAATACGCTTTGACTCTTTCTGGACATAGTCGTAAGCAAAGTTACTCATATCTAAGCGGTCTTTTGTCCCCTCAGGAGAGCGTACATTCACGAAACCCAGCATACTCGAAGAACGACTCTCAACCGTTATACCATTATCATTAATCTCCTCCGGCAGACGCGGAAGTGCCTGTTGAATACGATTCTGAACCTTAACCATATCCATATCGCGGTCGGAACCGACCTCAAAGGTTATCGTAAGAATATAATTACCTTGATCATCACTGGTCGACGACATGTAAAGCATATCATCAACACCGTTGATCTCATCTTCAAGCGGAATGGCAACAGTACGTGAAATTTCCTGGGCATTGGCACCTGGATAACGCGTACTGACCTGAATCTCGGGAGGTGTGACCTCAGGATACTGGGCGATCGGCAGTGTTTTAATCGCCAGTACACCGGCCAGCGTCAGCACAACTGATATAACCATTGCAAAGCGTGGCCGTTCTATAAATACTTTTGAAATCATTGTTTGGCAACTCCCTCATCTGTAGACGAGGCCGCCTTGCCCTCTTTTGGAGCTGGAGCATCTCCGGCTAACCGAACCTTTACGCCCTCCGCAAGGCCAAGCACACCTTCCACCACCACACGTTCACCAGCCTTAACGCCACTGTGAATTTCAACACGTCCGTTTTCTATATCGCCGATCTTGACCTGTCGTTTCTGAGCCTTGCCATCCTCGCCAATCACATATACAGAATCACCTTCAGCATCGATCACCAGAGCACTCTGTGAAACCACCGGATACTGAGCAGGAGTTTTTGCATCAACCAACACAGTTACGTAACTGTTAGGAATCAGAAACCTGTCTTTATTGTCAAATTTGATACGTATCGGCAGTGTTGCAGTTGTGAAAGACATCTCATTATCCTCAAAATCACGCACACCGATTAGATCGGGAATTGTCCCTGTCGGGAGCTTAAGTCGCAAACGAAGTTCATCGTTCAACTCATTTTCAGCAATCTTCTCACGGATACCGATGTATTCCCGATCTGTAACCGAAAAAACAACGCGTATAGGATCAAGCTGTATAATCCGCGCAAGAGAACCCATTGCCGGGGCAACATAATCCCCGATATTGGCAATGGTCTTACCGATCTTGCCATCAATCGGAGCTATAATCCGACAGTGCTTCAAATCAATTTCAGCCAACAGCAGATTGGCTTTAGCCTGTTCAACCCTAGCCTTACCACCAGCAACATCACTTTGGGCTGTGTCCATATCGGCCTGTGTAATACCACGTGCATCAGAAGCGCTCAATCTTTTAAGAAAACTCTCTGCGCGTTCAACCTCAGCTACGGCCTGTGCCAATTCAGCCTTGCGAACTGAAACCATTGCTTCATAGGACTCAGAATCTATTTCAAACAGAAGATCACCCGCTTTTACAAAAGCCCCCTCTGCAAAATTCACTTTCGTTACGTAACCTGATGTCCGCGCACCGAGATCGACATCCTGGATCGGTTCGACATGTCCAATAAAGGAAACCGGCGGATTTAAAGTACCAAGCATAGCACTCTCAAGTTTCACCAGCGGATCACCCGGCGGCGGTGGCAGCAGACCGGCAGGCAAGCCCCCGGCAGGTGCAGGTATCATTCCCTTGACAATAAACCCGATAATAAAGGCACAGATTGCCGTAAACATTACCCCGAAAAATTTTGCAACGGGGTGCTCTTTATTAATGTTATCATTTACTTTATTTTTTTGTTCCATCAATTTTTTCCTTTTGTAGGGCAGACACAAGGCCAGCCCCTACACCAAAATATTTTTTCCAACTGAATCCATCAGACAGTCTATAATATCGTTTACTTCATACTCCTTCTCTTCCACACTCAACTGACAATGGAGCATTCCAATCCATGTCAATCCGATTGTATATGCAAAGGTCTGAACATCAACATCCGATCTGATCTCCCCACGCTCCTGTATTCTGGTCAATGCAACCTTCGTGACTTTCACCACACTGTTATCAAGTTTCTTGAACTGATCGGCCACGTCCTTTAAGGCTGGACGAGTCCAATCCAGGGAGATCAGCATCCTTACATTTTTACGATTCTGAGGCTTGGTCAGAACTCGTGCCATCCACTCCTTCAAGCCACTACGTAGCTCCTCAAACGTCTCCGGCTGCGAGTTAATGATCATCTGATCACCGGTTGCCTCATCAAAAACGTAAATAACTACCTGGCGTAGAAGTTCTGGTTTACTGCTGAAATGCCAGTAAACCGCCCCCTTAGACAGTTTAATACGGGCGGCAATATCTTCAAACGTGGTTTTGTCATATCCTTTTTTAGAAAACAGATCCAATGCGGCTTTCAGAATCTTACGCCTTGTCTTGGCAGCATCCTCTTTCGTTTTTCGTGCCATAATCCCTCTCCATTGATTTATGCCGTTTATTATACATACCTTCTGGTAGGTATGTAAACAACAAATTTAAACAAATGACTGATTCTTTTTAGACACGAAAAGGATATTGGCAGAAACAGGGAGGGTGGCAACATTGCCCGATGAGATGGTGCTTAACACATGACGTGAAATATCTGCCCCAACGGGGCAGTGCAATGTCAGCCCAGGGCTAAGGTGAATCCGCCCCGTTGGGGCGGCAGATAGAGCATCATTCCGAACGCCACTTGTAGGCGCTTCATTACAGATAGCACATGTTTGCGCGTCGTTAAACCGACTAAACTCCGGCACCCTTTCCGGCAAAGATACTGTCAAGAATACGGCTGTGCTCCTGATCGGTCCAACCACCACTCTCAATGCTGACCCAACCGTTATATCCAGCCCGCTCGATAGCAGATCTAACCGATTTCCAGTCAATGCTGCCCTTTCCAATCGGAACAAACTGACCATCATTTTTAGCACCACGTTCAATTTTGAAATCCTTAATATGCAGTTTAGCAATATTACGACCAAAGAGATCAAGCCACTTTTCGGCTTTATCATAACGGGTATGATTACCGAGGTCAAAATACTGACGAACCCAGACACTATCAAAGGATTTAAGATAGGCCAGTGCCAGCTCAGGTTTAACCCAAAGATTGTTCCAGACATTCTCAACAGCAATGATAACACCCTCTTTAGCTGCCACAGGGATCAGCTCCTGAATAGATTTCATGGAATTAAGGGTAGCGCTGTTATGGTCCTCGATATATTTTTTATAAGGAGCATTATCACCGTCAACAACACTCTTCACCATGACCGTTGAGGGATCAAAATCAATATTGAATTCTGTTGGTTTGGGCATCTTACCGCCAATTCGATGAGGAACCAGAAGCATAGTTGAACCACCGTAAGCTGCTGTTATCCGAATCCACTGCTTCACATCCTCGACTGACTGCTTACGTTTAACAGGATCACTCTCACCCAGCGAACTCCATCCACCCATAAAGGAATGAATCGTCATACCATGCTTCTCAGCAATTTTTCTTCCTGCACGTGCTTCTTCAATGGAAACGGTCTTATCAGTCAGCTCCACACCGGTAATACCGGCTTTCATTAAACCTTCAAAGAGCTGGTCACTTGCTTTTGGTTTAATATGGGCTTTAAATAGCTGTGTAGGAACCGCCCCCGCGGCTGCACTTCCAGCTCCTGCATTCACACCCCCTGCCGCAAGCGTTGCCGCTGCCGCCAGTGTTGTCCCCTTCAAAAATGATCTCCGATTAACAGCCATAACAAACTCCAATTTTCTGATTAATAAGTCATATACTTCTCGTTCACTCTCCATATACTATCACAAAATCAGCAGCGAGGTAATAGACGAAATAAATAATATACCGGAACAAACCCTTGAACTTGTTCTTTTCTAAATACCATGATAATATTAAGCACATATTGACAAACCTCATTGTTAAGCAACTATTCATTACAAAGGATGACTTATGAAAAATAACAAAAAAACTATCATACCTTTTCTTTTATCCCTACTTATCAGCGTATCGGCAATCAGGGCCGAGGAGAAAACATTTGATAAAACCGCTTCCAGAACATGGACCAGCAAAAAAGGGGATGCCATAGAAGCCTCTTTTGAAAAAAACCAATATGGGCTCGTATACCTTAAAAAAGCTGATGGCAAAACCATAAAGGTCAGAGGAAGCGCCCTTTGCGAAGAGGACCAGAAGCTACTTGCCAGCTTCAATGAATCAGCGATCACCAAAGCGCTCAATTCCAAAAAGGGACAGAGTGTCAAAAAAGCTCCCAAAGAAATCTACGCTCTTTTTGGAGAAAAATTAAGAACCTCACGGAACAAACCTGTCTCGGTTGACACCTTAAGCGATAAAGTAATCGGCGTATATTTCTCAGCCCATTGGTGTCCCCCCTGCCGTAAATTTACCCCCGAGCTGGTTAAATTTTATGATTCATTGAAAGCGGAGGGCAAGCCCTTTGAGATCATCTTTGTCAGCTCCGACCGCAGCGAAGATGCCATGTATGAATACATGAAAGAGATGGACATGAAATGGCTGGCGCTTCCCTTCGGAGACAAGCGTAAGGCAGAACTTGCCAACACATTTAATGTCAAAGGCATTCCCAAATTTGTAGTGATAAACTCCAAAGGTGAGCTCATCACAGAAAACGGACGTGGCGAAGTTCCAAGAGGAACAAAGGTCTTTGAAAACTGGGAAAAGTAATAACAAAGTCATTCCATCAGTCTCCGTCCCGCAAGCGGAACTACTCACGGACAAGAAGGATGCAGGGCTTTAGGCTTTTGGTGGTTAGGCTTTTGGAAAATCACAATTCCATACGTTTCCATTTAAAAATTTCAAATAATGGACAAGAGTTTTCACCCAACAGCCTAAAGCCTAAAGCCCAAAGCCTAAATCCTAAAACCTATAGCCTCTGCGGCCCAACGGAACGCCAGTAGTTCTCAATCAATTTACAGGAAATAATTATGACAACAAACGAATTAGCTGAATTTCTAAACAAGACCCTTGAAATAGACAAATTCAAAGATGTTTCCAACAATGGGCTGCAGGTTGCCAATGACGGCACTCTGACTAAGGTCCTGTGTGGAGTGGATGCCAACCTGAAACTGCTGGCTAAAGCCAAAGAGAGCGGAGCTGACTGCATTGTCTGCCACCATGGCATCAGCTGGGGCGACTCCCTCCAGTATATAACTGGACTAAACTATGAGATCATCTCTTTTGCCATCAAAAACAACATTGCCATCTACGCCTGCCACCTGCCTTTGGATGCCCATGCCGAGTATGGCAATAACGCCCAGATCTGCAAAATACTTAAACTAATTGAAGCTGAATCGGCTTTTGATTATCACGGACAGAACATTGGCTTTACCGCTGAACTGACAGAAGCGCTCAGTTTTGATGAAATTTGCGCAAGGGTCAACAACGTAGTATCGACCTCATTCAACGCCCTGAACTTTGGAACAGATAGCATCCAGAAGATCGGTATAGTCTCAGGCGGGGCCTCGGATCTAGTGGGAGAGGCCAAAGAACTGGGACTTGACCTCTACCTGACGGGAGAGCCATCACTACTGGGATACAACCTGGCCGAACAGCTCAAAATAAATGTTATCTTTGCCGGTCACTATGCTACAGAAATATTCGGTGTGCGTGCGCTCTCGGAGTTAATTAAGAACGAACTTAATATTCCGGCGGAGTGCATTGATTTCAAAACCCCTTTTTAACAACAAATATCCTTATCCAATCAGCATAGCTGCGGCTGAACGCAGCTATAACATCAACTTCTTGTTGCTTTCACACATTTTTTTGCCAGTTCACGAAGGCACGGAGGAATAAACCACAAAAAGCACTAAAAACATGAAAACATGCTGTTTTCTCCGTGACAGAACTTTTTGGAGCAAAATATCCTGTTGATCCTGTCTATCCATGTTAAATTTTTATAAGGTTGCGACTCCGCTGCTTTAGTTTATATTTTTTTTATTCACCTCGGATTTCCAAAATGATATTATTATGGCATTAATTTGTTATTCCGCTTTGAATAATCGAGACAAATTACTGTAAATTCACACTGTTGCATCTGAGATGCTTTGTAAGACAGATAACTTAAAACAGGAGAACCATAATATGTTTTATCAAGATTGTGCCAATGATGAGAATACCCCTGTTCATCCAGTCAGTGCGCCCGACTATATGCCGGTTGAACAACTGAGAGCACTGCAGCTTCATCGTCTACAGGGACTTGTAAAACAGGTTTACGCAAATGTTCCTTTAACCCGCAAACGCATGGATGAACGAGGAGTAAAACCAGAGCATATCAAAACACTGAAAGATATTGCACTGCTACCCTTTTCGATTAAGAACGATCTGCGTGATGAATATCCCTTTGGTCTGTTTGCGAGTCCAATGAATGACATTGTGCGCTTTCACTGCTCCAGCGGCACAACCGGCAAACCCATTGTTATCGGCAACACAAAAAACGATATTATTCTGTGGCAGCAAGCCTGCATGCGTGCTCTTGCCATGTGCGGTGTGCGCAGCTCTGATGTTCTGCAGGTCGCCTATGGCTACGGACTCTTCACTGGCGGACTGGGACTGCACTACGGCGGAGAGGGCATCGGCTGTGCGGTACTGCCGATATCCGGAGGAAATACTGACCGCCAATTGATGATGATGCAGGATATGGGAGTTACGGTCATGGCCTGCACACCCAGTTACTTTCTGCATCTGATTGATGAAGCCCACAAACGTGGAATTGATATCCGCAAGGACACAAAGTTGAAACACGGTATCTTCGGCGCAGAACCATGGACCGAAGAGATGCGCACGAAAATCCAGGATGCAACCGGCATCATTGCCCACGACATCTACGGACTGACAGAAATCTGCGGACCCGGCGTTGCCAATGACTGTCAATATCACAACGGGTTGCACATCTTCGAAGATCACTTCTATCCGGAGATTATTAATCCCGACACTCTTGAGCCATTACCTGACGGCGAAGCCGGAGAGCTGGTATTCACAACCCTGACACGTACCGGCACACCGATGCTGCGCTATCGCACACGTGATATTTCACGCATCAATCCAAAGCAGTGTGAATGCGGACGCACTATCCGCACATTTGAACGCGTCAGCGCCCGAAGTGATGACATGCTCATTATCCGCGGTGTAAATGTATTTCCTTCCCAGATCGAGGCCGGATTGCTTAAGAGTGACAAAGTACTGCCGCACTATATGATTAACATCACGCGTGATGGTGATTTAGACAAACTTGAAGTTCAGGTGGAGGTCACTAAAGAAACTCTCAGTGATGAGATTAAAGCACTGGAGCACCTGCGAGCTGAGATTGCGCACTCTATTCAACGTATAATCAATATCTCGGCAACCATTACGCTGGTTGAACCTAACACACTACCACGCAGTGAGGGCAAGCTCAACCGCGTTAAAGACATGCGATAAGGAGAACAAAATGAAAATTCAGCAAATATCATTATTTTTGGAAAACAAACCTGGGCATTTGAATGCCATCTGCCGCACACTGGCCAATAACGAAATTAATATTGTAACACTCTCGCTGGCCGACACCCAGCAGTTTGGAATCGTGCGATTGATTGTCGAAGAGTGGGAGAAGGCCAGAGATGTACTGGAAAAGGCCGGACATGTTGTTAACCTTCGCGAAGTTGTAGCCGCCACTGTCGCCAATACGCCAGGAGGTATGGCGGAAATTCTGGACACAATTGGAAAAGCAGGAGTTAACATTGAGTATATGTATGCCTTCACATACCGGCATGAATCCAAAGCCGTCTTGATTTTCCGTTTTGATGACCCTGACAAAGCCATTGAGGCACTCACAGCCGCGGGTCGTGATGTACTGGATGCCCCCACTCTGTTTGCTAAATAATTTCTTTTGACAAGATTTTTTCTTCAAAAATTCTACCACAGAGGACACGGATTATGTTGTTGTGCACAACATAATCCGTGGACTCCGTGGTTTAAAAAACTTGCATGAAAAACAAGAACATGAATGATAGTAGTATAGAATATCCCAAGAAGAACGATTCATTCAAAACTCTCGCAAATTCGCATTTAGAACTCGCACACTGACTTAGTTGCGGCTTTCCTGTGCGTTTTGCGTATAAATCAGAATTATAGCTAATGAACACAACACCGATTATTGACAACAACATCTGGCAGCCTGAATTTGAATGTATGGCACACTCTGAACGAAAGGCATTACAGCTTGAATATTTACAGGGTGCCGTCAGCCGTTCACTTCGCAACCCCTTCTACAAAAAAGCCTTTGCCGACAAAGGCGTGTCAGTTGATCAGATTAAATCCCTAGACGACCTGCAGAGGCTGCCACTGACAACCAAGGCAGATCTGCGTGACAACTATCCACTGGGATTCATGGGGATTCCTCGCAATGAAGTATCCCGCTATCAGGGCACCAGCGGTACCACAGGCAAACCGACCTGGGTTGCCTACACCAAAAATGATGTAGAAAACTGGAGCAACCTCTGTGCCCGCTTCCTGGTTTCCGGCGGTTTGAAAAAGGAACATACGGTTCAACTCTCGTTTGGCTTTGGTCTCTTCACAGGAGGTTTTGGTCTACACTTTGGCATTGAAAAAGTGGGAGCAGCCATTATACCGATATCCAGCGGCAACTCCGACAGACAATTAACCTGCATGCATGATCTTGCACCGGAGATACTCATCTGCACCCCCTCCTATGCACTCAAATTAATGGATACTATTCAAGGTGGCGATATTGCCCGTAGCGATCTCCGCCTGGAACACGCTTTTTTTGGAGGAGAGCCATGGACTGAAAATATGCGCACCCGTATTGAAGAGGGCCTTAAGATAAGATGCTGGAACAACTACGGACTAGCCGAAGTGCAGGGCCCGGGAGTAAGCGGTGAATGCGCCTACCGCAACGGCATGCATATCCAGGAAGATCACTTTATCTTTGAAGTAATTGATCCAGATACCCTGGAACCACTGCCCGATGGCGAACAAGGGGAAATTGTAATCACACCGCTTCGTCGTGAAGGCTTTCCTGTCATTCGCTACCGCACACGGGACATCGGCTATATCATAAATGATGGAGTGTGTTCCTGTGGACGTACAACACGTCGCATGAGCCGTATTTCAGGGCGCACAGACGACATGATGATTATCCGAGGTGTTAATGTATTTCCTTCACAGATTGAAACCGCCCTGATGCGTATCGACTCTGTGGCTCCCCACTACATGATTGAAATAAGCCGTCCGAATGCAATGGATGAGATCACCGTTCATATCGAGATAAAACCAGATATGTTCTCGGACAGTATGATTGAGATGCATAAAACCAAGAGAGAGATCGGAGCAGCTATCCATAGTATCACAGGATTGAACATGAATATTGATCTGGTTTCACCTAACACACTCAAGCGTTTTGAGGGCAAGGCCAAACGTGTTGTTGATCACCGCAATCTGGTTGACTGAAAATAATTCGGCGCACCGAATTATACGATTCCGCTTCGCGGAATATCAGGATGGAGGGCTAATTTATCCCACAAGTTAAACTACACCGTGACAAGCGGATACGCCTCCAGTTTACGATAACGGACGACAATTTAAGCGGCATTTACCTACAGGCTACGAGCTACAGGTTACTTGCTACAGGATTTTCTGAATTCACTCCTTTGTCACAGAGAGATGGCTGACATCCGAGGCAACAACCAATCCGTTTTTCAAGCGAACTGCGGCCCATAAGGGATAGTTCCCGGGAAGCAGGCGAGATTGAGGCGGCCCCATCTCAACAGGCCTCTGCAAGCGTGTATCTTGAATCATACCCAATCGTTTTTTCCCGCAGAAAATAGAAAGTTGACAAGACTGTTTAACACCATCAGCAACCGCCTCTGCTGTAACAAACGCCGGCCCCTTAACTGATTGCGGAACAACCATTTTAACATCAGGTATCTTTACTCCACCCATATTAAGTTTAAACAGATACTCTCTCTCAAAATTATTAAAACGGTGATCTTTTGAGGATGCCTTTAAGATCACCCGACATTCACCTTTTTGCAGATCTGCTTTCGTAGGAAAGAGGCAAAGGGGATAATCAGCGTAAAATTCAGGACAAAAATCAACTGAAGCCGTCTCTACCCCATGCTGAATCACCTGCAGTTTTACGATATCAACGGGACGGACTTCTGATGTCAACATAACGTAGGATTGATTTGTTAAAGTAAGCTCTGAAGGCTGAATAACAAAACCCTGTTTCTTATCTTCATTATAGTTCAGCAAAAAAGGCTTCTTTGTAAAAACACCGTTAATCTGAATATCTTTAGACTCTGCCCTTACAAGAACACTGCAAAAGACGTTATCGGCCGCACTGACGACATCGCAACGAATAGTCTGCTCTATATCATAATTATCAGGGGTGAATTCCACCAGATTGCGTGAGAGTTGTATTGTACTGAGTGCATTTGGCTCACACAAAACACGAACAGTATCACGGGGAGGTTCCAGCAAACGCAAACGAAGAAAGCCTGGATTGTCTTTATCAACAAACCAACTTTCACTTCCGACAACAACAGTATTCTCTTTTGTGCTTAACTCCGAGAGCTGCCGCATACACTGCCACCCAATTTTGGCGCAGGCACTGTGATAACCACGCGGATGCTCCTGATTGTAGAGATGAGGTTTTTCACGCTGAGTAGGCAGTTGAAAGGTCCCTGTCAGAGAGCTGTAAAGCATATTTGCCAACATATAGCTGATCCAATCATTGGAGGACTTACCTGGAGCCGTTTTTATGTACTCAGGGTTAGCGGAAAGAGCTCGGGCCCATGCAATCTGAAAAGGAATAAATACGCAGTTGTGTTCTCTAGCAAAGTCATATCCCTCCATCAAAACATTTTCCAACGTTTTTAAAGTCAGGGAGCCATCTTTATCGTTAGCGGGATTGCGGATATATACCGCACGTAAAGCATCGGGCATGTTTTCTGAAATATATTCAGTAGAGGTATATTTCTTTTCATCCTGAAAGAGCTCCATCTCTCTGACAGAACCATACACGAGATCAAAGGCGGCGGAATGACGATCAAAACCCGTATTATACCAGTCCGCCGTAGAACGCTGAACAACCCCCTGTCCAGCAGCATTGAATATATACTCCAACCCTGTTTGTAAATCAGGGTTAAGTGCTGCTACGGGCTGATAAACCATATAGCCCCGTTGCATACGTGCCTCCATACGTACCACCCCTTTAAAGGGGCCGATGTAATGCTTTTTCTGAATCGCAACATCAACAGCATCTCTAGCGGAAGCTGCCATCTTCGTAGCGGTCTTTTTCACAACCCAATCCGTTGAAAGTGCTCCTTTAGGAACTCTCTTATCTGTAACACAACACCACACAGAAGCTGCTGCTAAGAAACTGTTGGCCCTACTCTTTAATAATGACTTACCGCTAAGAATATTATGTTTCAGAACATCATTCCAGGCAAATGGTGAGGGAATAACACCAACACCACATCCATCAGCAACACGATACGTAAGAGCAGCGAGATTCAAAAACCCCTTAGACCTGAAGCTCTCAGCAAGAGGCGACTCTATCATCAACAGCATCACCTTTGTATTACGACTTGAAAGGCGATTCAACGTAGTGTAAACCCCTTCAAAAAACAACTCCGGATAGCGGATTATAATACTCTCTTTTTCCGCCAGAAAAACATAATCATATGCCGCTTCCTGTAATTCAGCACGCGGCCGAGCCGAAGCAGGATGATACCACCAGCCCAGAATTGTTTTACTATCAGTCACCTTCTCCAGCGAAACTTTGACAGGCAATCCCGGCTTTGATGCTTTTATCATTCCGGCCAGATCAGAACAGAGATAGGAGAGATCCACTCCATATTTTGGTTCAATCGCACTCAGCACAACGCATCGTATAACACCATCATTATTGTAATCAAATACTGAAGAAGCTTCAGCAACAAGAGATGCAAAAAATGCAAGAGAAAGGAGTAAAATCATCACAGGCAATTTAAGATACATTTTTCTACCTGTTTCGAGGAACACGCTGCCTATGATCTGCAGATTTATTTTTTTTGGATTTCATGACTCTTAACAACGCCATTTCCAGCAGAAACATCTCTGGCTGACCGGTTGAAACCAGCTTTTCTCGTAACTCAATGATCCGATAACGGGCAACACGCAACTCCTGCTGTGTATAGTTGAGGGCATAGCCCAGATTTTTCTTAAGCTTCCAGGCATTCATTGTCCGGTAATTACCCGGAAGGCTTTTTAGTAGCATATCCGCTTCAACGGGAATATTACGACTCCAGTTACCGCTAGATGATATCCACTTACGATCATAAGCTTCGCGCAGAACAAGAAGTTCCCTGATGTTCTTATCAATCATAGCTGAGAGCATAATAGATATTCCATTCTGACCACTTAACGGATCAAGCCTCTTTACCAGCTCTGCAGAATTGCGTCTACCAAAAGCATCCAGTACATCCCAGACCTCTGATTCACGCCCGATCGAGACAATCTCGCGCACATCATGCACAGATGCCTCACTCTTATCAGCAACATATAGACTTAATTTCTCCAGTTCACTGACAATAGTACGCGTATCAAACCCAACTCTCAGCAGAAACTCCTTACGGGCCGCCGCCGCCATCTTAAGCCCCAGTTTTTCAATAAACATATTCAGACGCGGTGCAGCCGCCTTTTCCAGTTCCCAGCTTTTCATACCGCTGCCAAAATCCTTAATTTTGGTTAATGCAGCGCATGTTTTATAAAAAGCGGAGTTCTTACGCATTTTAGAAGCTGAAATAATCAATATCTGCCCCTCGAGCAACTCCCCTTGCAACATCACATTCAGTTTTTCAACCGCATCTTTCGACTCCTGATACTCAGAAACACGGCCGCCACCCGGCAGGAATACAGCATCCCTCAACCAGGTAACCTTTGAACCACCAAAAAATGAGGGTGTCTGAATGGAGTTAATCAAATTATCGATACAGTTTTTTGCAGCCCCGCCAGTGGTAACAGAGCCATAGATCATCTCCAAACCAAACTCACGATCCTTCTCGGAAACATACTTGGTTATATACTCCTCGGCAGAAGAATTCGCCAGATAATCATCGTCCCCCAAAATTATATGTAAACTGCCTTTCATTAGTGAGAGATTATATAAGAAACGGAGTAGTTTTGCGAGTGACAAAAGAAGGAAGATCTGTATATTTCAGATATAATCATCTTTCTTTTTGACAAATCGTACTGTGTAGATTATAGTTTCGATCAATTATTTGTGTTAATGTTTATTATCAGATTATATTCACTTATTAAGTGTGTAATTAATATTATTGGAGATGGTTATGTCATTTAGACACAGTTCATGTGTTATTCTTTTTGCTTTGTTTTCTGCTATATCGGCAGTAAATCTTATCGCTGAAACACCAGAAATCCGCATTATGCCGCTGGGCGACTCGATCACCTACGGCTCCGGTGCTGCCGGTGGTTATCGTCTGCCGCTATACATTGCCCTTACCAATGCTGGATACAACATTGATTACGTCGGCGACAACACTGGCAATTCAGCCCCTGGGCTGGGCACAGAGATCAATCATGCCGGCTACGGCGGCTGGCGGGTATCGCACTACGACATCGGTCTCTACGAACACCTTTACGGATGGTTTGAAACCATTGCAGATCCGCATGTAGTTCTAATCCATGCCGGCACCAACGACACCAATGATCCGGACTTCGAACACTGCATCGATGAGATGGATGCCATGGTCACCCGCATTGCTGAAAGTCAGCCCAGTGCTAAGATTATCGTTACCACAATTATGAAACGTGGTGCTACTGATCTGAGCACCGGCAGCTATATTAATATCACCAACTATTTTAATCCCTATGTCTATCCGCTAGTCACCAACCATGTGGCACAGGGACATGACGTCCACTATCTTGATATGCACGCCTTCGTTGAGCTGGCAGACATGGATGACAACCTGCATCCCAATGCCGTTGGCTACCAGAAGATGGCCGATGCCTGGTTCCCGGCAATCACCAATATCATAGGAATCAATGTCACAGCAAACCTTCCCGCACCAATGCGCTGTACTAATAATAACTATAGTAGAACAGGTGCAACAATATCCTTTAATAAAGCGATCTCTCCCGAAACCGCAACCAATACAGCAAACTATGTCATCAGCGGCAGCATCACAGCAACCGCAGCCACAATCAGCGGTGACCACCGGAGTGTCACACTGACCACCTCAGAGCAGGCCGTGAATACAACTTATACCGTCACGATGAACAATATTGAGGATGAGACCGAACCAACGGCGCTAACAATCCCTGATGACAGCACAGTTCAGTTTGATTCCCCCATTGCTCCCACGCTTATCAGCGCCAGCGGTTCTTCGGACAACCTGAAGTATGCAGCCCTCCTCTTCAGCAAGAGCATGTCCGAAAGCACCACAACTAATACATCTAATTATGCGATTGATAACGGGATCACTGTAGAAAACGCCTCCCTTAGCAGTGACCACCTGACTGTTACACTGACTACCAGTGTTCAGTCAAGCGATACTACCTACACTGTAACAGTCAATAATGTGGCCGATGAATCCACGCCGACCCCCATACCTATTGCATCTGACAGCACGGCACAGTTTAACGCTCCAACCGCCCCAACGCTGGTTAGCGCCACTGGCTCAGAGGACAACCAGCAGGTTGCTGTTCTTTTCAGTAAGGGTGTATCAGAGACAACAGCGACAAACACCAACTATTATGCAATAGACTACGGTATCACGGTTACAGGAGCTACTCTCAGCAGCGACCATCTCACCGTCACACTTGCCACCTCACTTCAGATTCCAGGCACAAACTACACAGTTACAGTCAGCAATGTAGCGGATGAAACCACCCCGACCCCCATAACAATCCCGGCAGGCAGCCAAACCTCTTTTATTGCACAGCTACCCCGAGGTTATGACAAATACATTCCCGAATCAGAGTACGTCGATTACACAGTGGTCTACTCACTTGACCTTCCGAATCAGGCAAACTACATCAATGATAGCGTTCCGTACAATGTAGATATCAGCGGCAAAGTTATCCCGTTCAGCCGGGTAGCCTACTACCTCGAACTCCAGAAAACTGGTGGGGGCATGCAATACCTATGGGTTTCCATGGATGCCTTTACAACGCAAGCCAACAAACTGGGAATTCCGACATTCAGTTCAGGAGCTGTCCACCAGCAAATTCTGACAAACATGAACATCTTCTGCAATGTGGCCGGTGTAGACACCGGAACCGATATTGATACGGGCAACATTGAATTCTGGCCCTGGGACTACAGCGGATACAACGCAAAAACGATTCCCAACGCCAGTGGGTCAACCTATGATTTTGGCGATCAATGCAAATATACAGGCAACTACGGTTGCATGCAGGTTCACAACCACGGTGCTTCAGATGTTCTCTTTGCCATCAATCACTGGAATACAGGAAGCACCCTGCAGGTCGGCATAGGCAACAACCCGACCGCACACCCCGACTGGACCACAAGTGACAATGCCTCCTCCTATACCATCAAAACGATGCAGGTTCTGGTAAAGTGTGATCCATCCCTCGACACAACACCTCCCTCACCCACATCAGCACTCTCAGGCGCATCCGGTCAAGGCATCACCGTTTCTTTCGATGAAGTGCTTTCCGCATCCTCAGCAGACAGCAGCTTATTCTCGCTTGATAAAGGAGTGGAAGTTCTAAGCGCCACACTTAGTGATGATCAGAAAACCATTGATCTGGTAACCACACGTCAACCTACCGGATTAACCCTGACTCTTTCCATTGAGGGAGTCTACGATCTTTCAGGCAACCCGGTTCCTGCGGGAACATCCATTGCAGTCAGCACATTGCCCGCTGAAATCACCAGTAATATTGGAACACTGGCTGATAACTATAATCTTGTCTACACCCTTGACATCCCTGTCACAGGTAACTTCAACGGCACATCGGATTTCTATCAGTTCAACCAGTCCGATCTCTCCTGTGATTTCGACCGCATCGCCTACTACGTTGAGGTAGAAACAACCGGTGGAACAGTGCAATACTTATGGGCCTCAATGGATGCTTTCACTGATGATGCAAAAAAGATCGGTGTTCCCATAGCCTCTCTTGGAACTGTCTGGCAGCAGACAGTCGGCAACCTGGATGTCAAATCCAATGTGGCAGGCGTCAGCAACGGCACCTCGATGGTTGGCGGCAACCTTGAATTCTGGTCCTCTGACTACACTGAAAGCAACAGTGCTTCTGTTCCCGGCGCCAGCGACACTGCATTTGATTTCGGTGACGCAGGAGCCTCCTCATCTGCAGGTCACGGATCAATGCAGATTCATAACTACGCCGCCTCCCAGACCCTCTTTGCAATGAGCAACTTTGGTGCTGACAACAAGACTCTAGCCGTCGGTATCGGCACCCAGCCAAGCGACAGTCCCGACTGGACGCACGCGGACAACGCCGATTCATATACAAGCCGCACTCTGCACATCCTTATACGTCCCGAAGCTGCGCCCGCTCTGCCGCCAGTAGTTGAAGCCAACATTCCACAGGCCGCTGGTTATCAGCTCGCCTATACGATTGACCTTCCGGTTAACGGAAGTTTCAACAACAACTCAGAGGCTTACTACTCCGTCAACAACGTTACTAATGGTGTTGTAACCGATTTTTCCCGCATCGCCTACTATATGGAAGTTGTTCCCAACTCCACAACTACAACCCAGTATATCTGGACAGCCATGGATGCTTTCACGACAGATGCCCGTAAAATCGGAGTACCTACAAATTCTATCGTCTTCCAGCAAAAAGTGACACATCTTGAAGTGCAGTCAAATGTCGAAGGTATTATCAACGGATCAGATATAGCTACCGGTAACATCGAGTTCTGGCCATCATCATATGGCGATGATAACGGTGCCGGCGTTCCCAATGCAAGTAGCGACACTTTCGACTTTGGTGACATCGCTTACGGATCAGACACCGGCTACGGCTCCATGCAGGTGCACAACTATGGCATAGGTGCCACCCAGACTTTATTTGCTGTCAATAACTTCAACGACAACTCGTCACTCTGTGTCGGCATCGGTAACAATAGCGGTCCTGATGGTTATCCGGACTGGACACACTCCTACAGCGCCAGTGATTACTCCTTCCGCCGCATGTATGTCTTTGTCCTGCCGGGCACAGCCGATGGTGACACCACCCAGCCGACACTCATCAGGGCAAATGCATCTATTTCACTTAATCAGATTAATGTCCGCTTCAGTGAGACCATTAGCAACAGCGCTGATACGCCTTCGTTCTACACTATCAATAATGGCGTAACCGTGACCGATGCAATGATGAGCAGTGACAATAAAAGTGTTATTCTTGATACATCGGCTCTGACTCCCGACCTGAGCTACACAATAACAGTCAGCGGTGTGCGTGACAACTCAATCAACTACAATGCTATCATCCCCTACTCAACAATCTCTTTCACTACATTGAGTTTTGTAGCACCTAACGTTCTGACCAACATTACCGAAGCCGCGGATTACCAGCTGATTCATCAGCTTTCTATAGATGACAACACTTCTTATGAAAATGGTTGCAACTATACCATAGACCAGAGCTTCTTCCCGGCCACACAGGCATTTGACCGCATCGCCTACTGCATGGAACTGGAGAATGCAGGCACTGGATATCACTGGGTTTATGTATCCATGGATGCATTCGCAACTGATCTCTCAAAAATCGGTGTACCAACACTCGACCGCGATAAAATCTGGCAGCAATATGTGAGCAACCTGAATGTCTATGCATCCGCTAATATTGCGAACAATACTGTCACCACCGGGGTCGGTATTGCATCAGGTAATATAGAATTCTGGCCCTACAATTATAGCACAGCCAATGGCATATCAATTCCCGGTGCCAGTGAATCAACATATGACTTCGGCGATGTGATTTCAAGCAGTACCGCCGGATACGGATCCATGCAGGTGCACAACTATGCAGAGGGACACACGATCTTCGCCATGAACAACTGGGGATCAAACAATCGAGAGCCATGCATCGGAATCGGCAATGACCCAAGAACCGAACGTGATCGTTACGCTCCTGATTGGACCTTCGGTGATAATGCCGCAGACTATACAATCAAAAACATCTACGTTCTTGTGCGTCCAAGCTCTGCGACAAGCGCCGGCTCCCCCCCGGAAATCTGGAGCCAACCACAATCTCAAAGCCTCTATCTTGAAGAATCCGCACGCCTGACAGTCTACTCGCCTGACGCAACATCATATCAATGGCGAAAAGACGGTAGCTGGATAACGGGAGCAAACCAGCCATGGCTCGATTTTGCCCCGGTTATCGCCAATGATGATGGCGTCTATGATGTAATTGTCACCGGTGCTGATGGTTATACAACCAGCCACAGCGCAACACTGCAGGTATTCCCGTACACCCGGCCAGAGCCACCTAAAACAATTCGCATCATGCCGCTGGGCGACTCCATCACCTACGGTGTTCCGGTCGTGGGCGGCTACCGCATCCCCTTGTACAGTGCCCTGACAGATGCCGGCTACAATGTCGATTACGTTGGCACCCAGACATCCAACAGCGAAGGCATGGCTGATCCTGACCATGAAGGCCATAGCGGCTGGACAATCGGTGGACTCGATGCCAACATTGCTTTGTGGCTCTCCCAGATCGAAGCCCCCGACGTTGTCCTGCTGCATATCGGCACCAACGACTCCGGTGCAGGCGACTTCTCAAACAGGGTTGACCGCCTCGACGATCTCGTAACAAAGATAGCAGTCAACAGTCCCCATGCAAATATCATAGTTACGACCCTGCTGAAGCGCAGCGATACAACCCGCTACACAGCCATCACCAACTTGTTCAATCCTTATGTTGAAGGCAAGGTACTAGGTCAGCAAGCTCTGGGACACAAAGTTCACTATCTGGACATGCATGCATATCTTGAGCTGAGCGACATGGATGACGGACTCCATCCAAACTCAGATGGCTATCAGAAAATGGCGGATGCATGGTTCCCGGCCATCACCAATGTCGTCAGCCCCTACGGTGACTCCAGCGCACCGGCCCTTATTCAGGCAGTCGCTCTGAATGGCCTCGAAAGCGTCCAGGTTGATTTTAGTAAATCCATGGACCCTGAAACAGCGACAAATACCGCCTATTACACACTGAACAACGGCGCGACCATCAACAGCGCAACACCGAGCGAGGATATGCGCTCCGTTATCCTCAGCACCTCGCCCCTCACACACAACACCATCTACACCCTGACAGTCAATAATGTGCAGGACTACTCCTGGCCGGTGCAGCAGGCCATTGCGGCCAACAGCAGCGACACATTTCAGGCTACGATCCGAGGCTACCTGAACAACGTGCCGGAGTCTGCGGATTACCGGCTGGTCTACGCTGTCGACCTGCCTACCTCTGCAGCCTACGGCAGCACCCTGGTCAACTACAACACGGACAACACCTCGCTGTACAGCGCCCCGCTGGCTCGCATCGCCTACTATCTGGAACTGCAGTCACTCGGTGGTGAACTCACCTACTTATGGGTATCCATGGATTCCTTCACTGAAGATGCAACAAAGGTCGGAATTCCGACAAAAATCAGCGGTGCAGTATTCCAGCAATTGGTCAACAACATGAATATCTACTGCAATGTGGCTGGTGTCACCACCGGCACCAACATCTCAGGCAATGTCGAGTTCTGGCCGACGGATTACAGTGCCAACAATGCAGCAGGCATCTCGGGTGCAAGTAATTCAGCCTACGATTTCGGCGATGAACGCAAGACAACCGGTTCCCATGGTTCCATGCAGGTGCACAATACAGGAGCCGGAGAAACCCTCTTCGCTTTCAACAACTGGGGATCTTCCGGAGGCTCAAAACCCGGCATCGGTATCGGAAACTGCCCGGCCCCCCAAAACAACGGTATTGACTGGACCTTCACGAGTAACGCAGACACCTATACGATCCGCTCACTCTATGTACTCGCAACCATCGGTGATGACAACACACCGCCTACGCTAGTTTCAGCCCTGGCCGGTTCAGCCGGATCTCTTGTGACCGTTACATTCTCGGAAGCACTTGCCTCTGACTCGGTTGACGGCACCCGTTTTGCACTGGACAACGGTGTCAGCGTAATTGATGCAGAACTCCTCTCAGACAAAAAAACGGTCTACCTCACAACCACGCCGTTACCTGCCGACACCACGTTGACCCTCACTGTAAATGGCGTACGTGACTCCGGTGGCGGCAATCCCATCGCTCCAAACTCCACCATTGTTGTTGCAGCCGCCGCGCTGCCAGCGGAAGTAACAGCCAATGCCGGCGCACTGGCAGACGACTTCGAACTGGTCTACACGCTGGATATCCCGGTCACAGGCAGCTTCAACGCTGCTGATGATCCCTACATCTATAACCAGAGCAGCGCTACGGGAGCATTCGACCGCGTGGCCTATTATCTTGAGCTGGTTACTGCCAGCGGCAGCACCCAGTATGTCTGGACAGCCATGGATGCCTTCACCCAGTTCAGAAGTCAGATCGGCGTACCGTTATCATCGACCAAAGCAATCTTCCAGCAGACGGTCAACAACCTCGACGTGCAGTCCAATGTATCGGGTGTCGACAACGGCACAAGCCTTGCAACTGGTAACCTCGAATTCTGGCCCACCTCATATACCGCAGCCAACGCTATCGGAATCCCCAATGCGAGCGATTCCAACTATGACTTTGGTGACACGCGCACTGCAGGCAGCTACGGTTCGATGCAGATACATAACCATGGCGCATCGGAGACGGTCCTGGCCCTCAATAACTGGGGAGCAGACGGAGAAGCCATCTGCGTCGGCATCGGTAACCGCTCCACCTCTTATCCCGACTGGACCCATGCATATAACGCCGGTTCTTATGTCAGCCGTACACTCCACGTCATGGTGCGCCCATCGGCAGCTGTACCGGCCGCAGACCTACCTACGGATATTGCAGCCAATGTTGCCTCCGCGGCAAATGGCTACCAGTTGATCTGTTCAATCACCAACATTCCGATTAATGCGTCATTCAACTCAACAACTACCGACTACATCGTTGACAAGCGCGGCTTGATTGCGGATGGATCATTCAGCCGTATCGCCTACTATATTGAACTGGAAACAGCCACATCCAATCAGTGGGTCTGGACAGCCATGGACTCCTTTACCACAGATCCGGAGAGGATAAGCATTCCTCTTGCCGGAGCCATATTCCAGCAGAAGGTAAATAATCTGGATGTTCTCTCGAACGACGGCAATATACAGACAGGTACAGGCATTACAACCGGCAACATTGAATTCTGGCCCGGCAACTACAATCAGTCCAATGCATTAGGCATCCCCAATGCCAGCGGCGGCTATTTTGACTTCGGCGACGGTGGCGCTTCATCCATAACGGGGCACGGCAGTATGCAGGTCCATAACTATGGTGCCCAGCAGACAATCTGGGCTATAAACCACTTCAATAACGGTGCAATCCCCGGACTCGGCATCGGCAATGAAAACGAACCAGGCACCGGCCACTCTGACTACACCCATGCTGCCAATGCGACTGACTATACCCGCCGTGTCCTGCACATACTGGTATTGCCTGGTTGTCAAGCCGATGCTGTTAAACCTACACTCAGCAACGCTACGGCATCACGCGCACTCAATATGCTGACGGTATCCTTCAGCGAGGAACTCTCAGACAATGCAGCAAGTGAGGGCACTTTCACGTTGGATCAGGGCGTAACCGTAAGCAGCGCGACCCTGCTGCCAAACAATAAAGATATTATACTGGAAACATCAGCTATGACCGCAGAACATGGTTATACCTTGACAGTCAGCGGAGTACGCGACCGCTCCCCCTGCGACAATGTGATCATTGCGGGATCAACAATCGGATTCACGGCCCCTACAACAGAGCTTCCTCCTGTACTCTTGAACGTACCGGAAATCGGCGACTACGAGTTGATTCACCAGCTGGCCATCGAAAACAATGTCAGTTATAACCCCGACGGAGCCCCCTACTCCGTGGATGAGAGCCTTTATGCGCAAGGATCATTTGACCGGATTGCCTACTGCATGGAATTGACCGGCACCAACGGCTTCGCACAATGGGTCTATGTTTCGGCAGACGCCTTTACCAGCGACATCACAAAGATCGGTGTTCCCACTCTCAACCGTGACACGATCTTCCAGCAGTACATCAGCAACCTGAATGTCTACGCATCAGCAAACATTGCGGGCGACACCGTTACAACAGGCACCGGC
The DNA here is from genome assembly GCA_027858965.1 of Kiritimatiellia bacterium. GTDB lineage: Bacteria > Verrucomicrobiota > Kiritimatiellia > RFP12 > UBA1067 > M55B167. The sequence goes on along the minus strand of JAQIBS010000055.1, from coordinate 10,169 downwards.
ATTCAAACCGGCAACATCGAGTTCTGGCCCTCGAACTATCAGGAGCCGAATGCCCTCGGAATCCCGGGTGCGAGCAGCTCTGTATTCGACTTCGGTGACACACGCAGCGCGGGTGAGTACGGTTCCATGCAGCTGCATAACACAGCGGCAACACAGACGATCTTCGCCATGAATCACTGGGGCAGCAATGGATATAGGCCCTGTCTGGGCATCGGTAACCAACCCACGGGAAGTCCGGACTGGACACACACGGAAAACGCTCAAACATACACTCTTAAGAACCTCTATGTGCTGGTACGCTGGGGCAACATAACACCACCGACAAGCAGTGGCCCGGACATCTTCGTTCAGCCTGAATCATCCAGCGTTCTCTCCGGCAAGAACGCATACTTCTACGTCTACGCTCCCGGCGCAACAGGTTACCAGTGGAGAAAGAACGGAGTCTGGGTACCCGGGGCAACGCAATCAACTCTGGAATTCACTGCTGCCACTCTCTCCGATATTGCCAGTTATGATGTTATTGTTATATCAGATGAGGGTAGTACGCTCAGTGAAAGTGCAACTCTGAGCGTTACCGAGACAGGAACATTGATTATTCTCAGATAACAGTTAGCAGTATACTTAAATAAAACGGTCCCTTTTACCAGGGTCCGTTTTTTTTGTAATCCGATGTAGCTTATTCTACGTTGGGCAGCGGATGCTACTTTTATACCTCGCAGAGGCGCAGAGTGCGCCAAGGGTAGCTTCAGCATTAAGTTAAGCATGCTGAGTCGGTGGATACCGGACCGTGAGCCACGGTCCCTCCAGAGTGCGGCGTAACCGCCTTGGTTTTATCTGCGAAACTCTAACCTGCCTCCTGCCTCCTGACGCCTGACGCCTGACTCCTGTTACTCATTCTCTCTTCAGCAAACTGACATCGAAGCCGCGCATTGCATAGAGCGCACCGGCTGCCACTGAGATAGCGGCACTCAGTGCAAGGAGAGTCGTCACAGCTCCAATCAGCCCCCACGATATACCGGAACTCAACGCATGTGCCGCCGGTTGAATCGCAATCAAAGCCGGAATCAGACCTGAAAAAATACCGGCAGAAATCAAGACCCCATACTCAGCAAAAACAGAGAGTAATATCGCTCGTTTTTTCAGACCAACCGCCTGAAAAACTGCAAACTCATAGCGACGCTCCTCCACACTGCGGGCAATCACCAAAATTACACCAAAAATCCCTAACGCCAGTCCTAACCCGCCCAGCACAAGAAACATATCAAGATAAGTCGACTCCATTCGCCCCAACAACCGCAAACGCTCCACGGTAGTCTCTACTTTGACTCCTGGCTGAGGGTAGCGACACTTCATATCTCCATTCACACGAAGCGCATAAGGTGCGTAATCACAGAGCCACATGCGACACCCCTCAGCCGGAAACATTTTCAAAAAATGCTCTTCATTGAGAATCAATCCACCCTGCAGAATGGAGACTCGCACCGGCAACACACCCACAATCCTGATCCGCCACTCTTTGCCATCACTGCCACGACAGAGAATTTCATCACCGTCTCTCACATCCGCCTTCATTTTCAGGCTGTACTGCAACATGGCCTGATCAGCCGCCAGCGCAGGAATAACCCCCTCTTCCAGCTGATCATAAAGCACCGACCACAGCCCTCCTGAGTCCTCTGGCTCAAAAGCACGCAATGTTGCCATTTCGCTCACACTAACACCATAGAGACGCGGCACCTGCGGAACACTCATATTCATACATCCAGCCTCATCGCCATCCCTGACCCGCATAGAAACGGCCTGTTTAGACCCGGTGACTTTAAGAGCCATCTCTATCCCTGATTCCAAAGAATATGCAACGGAAGAACGGACTATTGAAGCAAACCCACCACTGCCGGAAGATCTCAGCTCCCATCCCGCAGCAGTATCATGTTTCATGGCCAGCATTCCAATGGTAAGAAAAACTCCGACAGAAAGTAGCAGAACCAGCGATCTGCCACGGGCTCCCGAGTGAAGCGCACGAATAACCCCGGACCGTAAGGGATCATTGATAACATATTCACCGGAGCTGGCCCCATGATACCAGAGCTCAGCCCCCCCCTTAACAAATAACAGAATCGAAATCATTAAAAGAAAACCAGCCCCGAAAAATGCTCCGTTGACCTGCTGCGACCCAGCGCTGAAATATATTATACCAATAGCCCCGAGTGCACAAATTGGACCAAGCACCCGGACCATAATGCGAACCAGTCTGCCCTCGGCCTTTAACATCAGGAAATTGCTTTGCCGAAGCACCTCGACAGGTGGTGCCCCTGCATATTTATATATCCGCCGGACCAACATCATAACAAGCAGAAAAATGGTAATTAAAGATGCGAGAACTACCGCCTTCCATGAAAAATAAAATTTAATCTGCGCCCCGGCAAAAGCATCACTCCAGAAACGGGATAAGGTCCAGATTAACGATCGGGCCAGCGCACTGCCCAGCAAAGCTCCAGCCACACACCCCAACACAATAGTGGCCAGCCATTCAGAACAGATCATACGAACAACCCTGCCCCGCCTTATACCCAGCGCCGAGAAAAGCGCAGGCTCTATATTGCGTGAATCCAGAGTAAGACGCAGCGACAACCCGGCTAGAATCAATGCGGATAACATTAAAATAAAGGCCATTCCCACAAACAGACCACGAAAATCCGTTGACCCCTTAGCTGCTGCCACCCCCTCCTGCCAGAGGGCACGTACACTGAATCCAAGTTCAGCCGGATCAATGCCCCTCACTAAATTATCAACAAAAACCGTGTCACCCTTCACCTGCACACACATAGCCTCACCGAAATATGTTCCAAACAGCTCTTTTCCTGCTGTAAAAGTGATAAATGCCTTGGGAGTTTCACGCCACTCTTTCCAGTAAGCCTCATTAGCCGGATCTTTCAGCTTGATCTCATCCATTGGCATACCAACATCCCAATCAGCACAGCTGTCAACACCAGAGAGCCCGGGAAGAACAGGCATCAAAGCTTTAACATCAAGCGCCTGCTCCATTGTCAAAATTTTACAAACCTTAAAACTTCGCTCCTCCGGCACCAGTTTGCCCCCAGCTTCAAACCGACGAGATTTCATTGTAAGCATATCACCAATGCGCAGTGATAATTTATCCGCAAGCCACTGATTAACCACAATCTGATCATCGGCCATCGTACCCGGCAAAACATCATCCTCTGGACTCAGTGCACCAACAAAACCATAGGGAGTTGAAAGACCATTAGTTGCCATAAACGCATCAGCCAGATGAAAACTTGCCCAGCGGAGATCAGCACCGCTTGAACTCAGAGCCCGGCAAAATGCTGACGGAAGAAACACCTGTGAACTTTTAAGTTTGCTGATCCCATTGCTGCAAACAACATCAAGCCCGATATCCTGCGGCATAAGAGAGTTTTGCAATGCAGCCCTGAATTGTTCCGGAGAGTCATGAGAGACCAGCACATTGGCCATACCAGCCACTCCGGCCTGCTTTGCCAGCGCTGAGCGGGAAACCCGGATGTTGACGGGGAGAACCGTGGCAGAAGACGTATCAAAATCAGCTGTGATTAAATGTGTAGCAACCTGACGCACACCAGCAACCATACGACGCTGCATATCAGGGGCACCCGCATTTCCCAGCGGAAGTTCAACGGAGAACTGAGAAGGTTTTTCAAAGCGATAGGACCATGTCCCCCCATCCAAGGAATTGACAACCTCCTGAGCACGCTGATTAACAGAAACCATCCCCGGCAAGGGTTGACTGTCCGCATCATTTTCAGAGATCCCCAGAACATTGATATCACCAGCGCAAAGCATACCGGATGCATCCAGCATCTCACCGCGCAGCATCAGAGCCGCTTCACTGCCCTTGACCCGTTCTGAGAGTGATGACGGAAAAAGTCCATCAGAAAAAATCACTGCCGAGCGTACCTCCCCCAATCTGGCATTCAAATCTCGCTGTAGACCGGCATGTAGCGATTCGCCTGCGCTGAGCGCCGCCGAAAGAATTGCCGCAGCAAGCGCCGCTGTAAAAGCAAAGATCAGATGTCTCCACTTGAAAAATCGCAAACTCGCTTTACTCCAGCGCCAGACTGATGATTTATGTTTTTGTTTTTTCACGTTTTGGTGGCCTCATGGGCGGTTGGGCAAGTTCTAAAATGCGAGAGTGCTAAAATGCGAGAGTGCTAAAATGCGAGAGTTAGAGAGCCGCTTCGCTCCGTGCAGCTCTTTCGTGCTTCACAAACTCAACCACTTCCAACGTCCCACTTTTGACTTTTCACTTTCCTCAAACTTACGCACTTTAGAACTTCAGAACTTCAGAACTTTAGAACTTCTTCCCTACTTACCCTGCGCAGTTCCTTTGATTTTCAAAGGAATTGTGTAGATACCGCTCTTAGCTGTAACAAAGAGTGTCTTTTTATCAGGACCGCCGATACAGACATTGGCACTCCAGTTTTCTGGAATGTCGATAATACCAAGCTCTGCCCCGGTTTTATCAAAGACATAAACGCCCTTGCTTCCGGTAAGATAGATATTACCTTTTGAATCAATGGTCATTCCATCGGAGCCCATAGCACAGAAAAGCGTTTTTTTCTCGAGCTTATAATCTTTGGTGATAACATATTTCCAGATCTTCTTTGCACCAATATCAGCAACAAAGAGAGTTTTTCCATCAGCACTCCCGACAATTCCATTGGGTTGTTTAAGGTCCTCTGTAACACGGATAGGCTGCTTGGCGCCCTCTGACAGAAAATAAACCTGCTGTACACCCTGAGGCGGTTCTTTATGGTTCCACCATTGACGCTTATAGAAGGGGTCAGTAAAAAAGCATCCCCCTTCAGGATGTGCCCAGACATCATTGGGTCCATTAAATTCCTTGCCCTGATAATCCTTGATCAGAACAGTTTTTGTACCATCTGCAGCAATCTTCCATAGCTCCATCTTCTCATCAGCGCAGGCCAGCAGGGAGCCATCTTTGGTAAAGCACATGCCGTTGCAGCGTCCAGCCGGCTTCATGAAAAGACGTACCCCCTTTTCGCGACTCCAGCGATGAATGGCATTATTAGGCTGATCAGTAAAGAAAATCTCCCCCTCACCATTAACCGTGGCCCCCTCGGTGAACTTAAATGCACCGGATAGCTTTTCAACCTTAGCCCCCGGCTCAATAATGGCATCAAGTCCAGCGCTAAAAGCGCCTGAAGCAACAATGGCTAAACAAAGCGTGATCAATCGAGTTTTCTTCATAATGTTTTCCTTTGTGATAAATGGGCCAAATGAGCCACATGGGCCCTATGTTACAAAAAACTAACGTGGGCTCTGCCCGCAACCCAGCTTGTAGCCAGTAGCTTGTAGTTTGCTCGGCTGTATTTGCTACCAGCTACCAGCTCAAGTTGCTGCTTCAACTTCTTCTTTTTTGTTGCAGCTTCAACTTCTTCTTTTTTGTTGCAGCTTCCGAGTATTCGATGTTGGATGTTCGGCGTTCACATTCAATTCCTTCAACCCTTCAACTCTTCAACTTCTTCAACCTCTTCAACCTCTTCAACCCCTTAAACCTTTAAACCTCTTCAGAGCGTCAGCTTCACCCAGATATAGTCAAGTTTCTCCGGGACCTCCACCTCGAGGTCACCTTCATCAAGCTCTGCTTTACCACGACCGCCAATCACAGAGGCTTTTAGTTTTCCTTCGAAGAGCCCGTTAAGGCTGAGTTCAAATTTCTGATCTGCATTCAGCTCCCGGAAGAGCAGGAGATATCCACCGCTGTTATCAGCTGCCACTGAGGCAAAGCCCGTCCAGCTGAGACCATCCGGCACACCTCCTACAGGAATAATATTGCCTCCATGCATACGTGCACGCTCCTGCTTCCAAGAGGCAACCAGCGGCTGCATCTGCTTCACATACTCTGCGGGCAGATTGGAAACCTCAAACCAACCTAATGGCGAGGCCATCATCGTAATAGCAAAAAGGGTGTCTGGTCTATATAGTGCAGGGGCCAGAGGGTCATCCTTATACTTGTCAGCATTCCGGATATTATTAAGAAGCTCCATACGCAACCTGACAGGATCAACAACCTGTGCTAGCTTCCATAGGTTACGCAGTGTCTGATGGGGCCAGTAACGATGGAAATCCGTGTAACGATTCTCAACAAACAGCGGTCCTATGTCCGGCAATCCAAAGTATCCAGGACGAATCTCCGCAGTTACATCCAGGTCGAAAACCATGTTACCGTCAGAGCCTTCGAGCATTCGATCAAACATGGCCCTCTGGTTATTAAGCGAGATCGCATCATGGCTCTTCATTGAATCAATCTTAAAATAGCTAACACCCATTTTATAGAAATCAAGAAGGTGATCTGCATCCTTTTTCCAATTCGAAGCACTGTTACTGGAATCCGGTCCAAACCAGAGGCCAAAGTGCATACCATTCTTCTTTGCAGCATCTACAACACACTCCAGCCCATTGGGAAATCGATCAGGGTCGGCATTCCAAAATTCAGGATCAGCGGCCCAGTAGCCATTCCAGACACCATTGCCACGCGAGGCAACCGAATTTGCGGAGCGTCCTTTCTGCCAGCCATCATCAATCTGTACAATATCAACGCCAAGCTTGGCACCGGCAGCTACCTCTTTCAGCAGGAAGGCCTCTTTAATACGGGCATCACGTGAACGATCGCCCCAGGTGTTGCTCAGGAAAAGTCCATCACGTCCAGCTTTATAGTTACGCAGGCAACGTTGGAAATCATGCATAGCCTTGGTAAAACCAATTCTGCCGCCCCGATAGGAGATCACGGCCGAAGGAGCTTCACCCAGCATTGCAGAGACCGAGTTCCGACGTGGATCAACCTTAAAATCGATTGATGTTTTATCATGACGGGCATGTGGCAGAGGTGCAAACTTAACAAAGGCCGCGCCACATCCACTCATCATATCCTCTACATTCAATACGCATCCTTTAATATCAAAACCGGCTTCATTCAACATCAGGAGCCATTCACGTTCAAAAACCAGCTCATCATGGCGGTCGGTCTGATCCATCAGCTCAATTTCATTCACACGCAGATGAATAGATTTGAATTTCAGGGTATCGGCCCCGGCTATGCTCTTACCCTTTCCCTCTTTGGTTGCGCTCTCAGAGCCGGTTGCAACCACCTTTTCACTACTATCTTTACTATCAACTTCACCAGAGAGCTGCTGCATCAGAACACCGCCTGCCTCAGGGTAGAGCCACATCACCAGTCGCTGGTTTATCCCCTTAACAGCAAGCTCAAGTTTAATACCCTCAGAGCCAACAATAGAACGCCGGCCTTTAACAGCTTTGACATCCAGAGTATTACATGATTTCTTTGGTTTAGAATCCTGAGCCAGAACTATCTCAGGCACACCTTTCAGTACAAATGAAGTAGCCTTCAATCCTTTATCACCACAGACCCATACCCGCTCAAATCTCTTATTGCCAACGGTTATCTGTGCTTCATTCCAGGATGCATAACAGCCATTAAAATTGAGATCCCCGGCAAAAACCGCACTCTGCAATACAAAAACAAGTACAGACAGCACTTTAACCATTTTCAACATTTTCAAATTTCCTTTCACTATAACAATGATTGAGCAATATGGTACTACAATAGTAAATATACCGCACTCAAAAAATATTTATCATTTTGATGATCATGCACATATCAATTACGCGCAGATTGATTTTTAATCTCCCGCCCCAACGGGGCGGATTCACCTTAGCCCTGGTCTATCATTGCATAGCCCCGTTGGGGCAAATATGTTTATTTGACTAGGACCATGATCAGAAATAAAACAAACAATATATACAAAAAAAGACGGATGCAATATGCATCCGTCTTCTTTCAATAAACCGAGAGGATAATTAAGCCTCAATCCCCTTGGCTGTCAGATACTCAAGAACCTTACCAACTGATGTAAGTTTCTCTGCATCTTCATCTGGGATCTCTGCGCCGAACTCTTCTTCAAACGCCATGATCAACTCAACTGTATCCAGGGAGTCTGCACCCAGATCGTCAATAAATGATGCTTCCGGTGTTACCTGCTCTGCATTAACACCCAGCTGCTCAACAATGATTTCCTGTACTTTATCTTCCAGTGACATTTTACTTCTCCTTATTAGTTTTGAAACCACAGTTTAAAACTGTAGAAAATAATTTACATGACCATGCCGCCATTAACACTCAGGCACTGACCCGTTACATACGCTGCTTCATCTGAAGCTAGAAATGCAACTGCTTTGGCAATATCCTCAGGCCCACCGAAACGTGCCACAGGAATATTTGCCATCATCTTATCACGCACCTCCTGTGAAAGGGCATCAGTCATCTTAGATGAAATAAATCCCGGAGCAATTGAATTGGCACGAACACCACGAGGAGCAAGCTCCTTTGCAGTAGACTTTGTCAATGCAATCACACCAGCTTTAGATGCGGCGTAATTAGCCTGACCAGCATTGCCAATTAAACCGATTACCGATGCTATATTAACAATAGAACCGCTACGTTGCTTCATCATAGGACGAGCGACCGCACGCGAAAAGAGGAATGTGCCTTTCAGGTTGACGCGTAAAACATCATCCCAATCCTGCTCACTCATTCTCATCAAAAGTGTGTCTTTGGTGATTCCGGCATTGTTCACCATAATATCAATCTTACCAAATATTCCCAGCACCTCTTTGATGCATGCATTGACAGCATCGCCGTCGCCCACATCAACAGCCACGGCCAGAGCTTTGCGACCTTTTGCCTCAACAGCAGCTACAGTCTCGTCAAGCCACTCTTTTTGCAAATCACAGAGAGCCACATCAGCACCACGTTCTGCAAGGTCAACGGCAATAGCCTGACCAATTCCACGGGCGGCACCAGTTACAACAGCGACTTTACCTTCAAAAAATCCCATTTCAAAATCCTTTTCTTAAAATTTTTAAATAATTTTTAAATTAGCCTAACAGCTTGTCACATTTTTCCAATGAAGCGATATCCATAACATTAGCGCACTTCAAAGAACGGTCAATTCTGCGTAGAAGACCGGAGAGAACTTTACCAGGGCCAAATTCAATAAATTCTTCAATGCCAGTTGCGCTGGCACCCAGAATGCAATCGCACCAGCGAACGGATTCTGTAACCTGTCCCAGCATTGCATTTTTAATTTCTACCGAATTAGCAGTATGAATTTTACCGGTGACATTAGCCAGAACCGGCATCTCCGGTTTCTTAAAATCAACGCTCTCAAGAACATCAGCAAGCTTGATACGGGCAGAGGCCATTAAAGGCGAGTGGAAAGCTCCAGCTACATTAAGCACAATTGCTTTGACCCCCATCTCTACCGCAGCCGCAGCCGCAGCGGTAACACCACTCTTGATCCCGGAAAGAACAACCTGTGACTCCGAGTTGATGTTAGCAATTGAGATACCGCACGTCTGGCAAAGCTCATCCAGCTGTTTGGCCGTTGCGCCCATAATGCTGACCATGCCGCTCTCCTGCTCATCACATGCCTCCTGCATGAAACGACCACGTGCCTCCAGAACTTTCAAGGTTGACTCAAAATCAAGTACTCCGGCAATATGCAGCGCACTCCATTCACCCAGACTCAAACCGGCAGCCATCTTAAATGACACATCGGGATACTTTTTCTGAAACGCCTTAAAAGCCGCAATACTGACTGTAAATATCGCCGGTTGGCAGATGTTAGATTTAGTCAACTCTTCAGCCGGCCCCTCAAAACAGAGAGACGTAATATCAAATCCTAATACATCGTTTGCTGTCTTAAACAGAGTTGCAATCTCCGCATCCTCTGCAAAATCTTTTCCCATACCGGGAAACTGTGCCCCCTGACCTGCAAACATACATAACTTTTCGCTCATTAAATCAATCCTCTAAACATGAAATTAAGTTTCATGATTATACTAAATTCAGAGTATATCCGTTAGTTGTAATCAGTTTGACAAAAATTATAAAAAAGTCAAATGTAAAAATCATCTCTAAATGGCTCTTTTAAGAATTCTCGCCCAGCTCAATAATACTTTTTTCAATGCGGGTTGCCACATCAGCCGTGGCTGCCGCAGAACCGGCGATACTTGCATGATAGATCGCCCGATAGGAAGCTGTACCGTGAGTAATAATTACAGCCCCCGGC
>JAQIBS010000054.1 GCA_027858965.1 Kiritimatiellia bacterium | reverse complement strand
AGTAAACCATCATCAAAGATAAGACATCTCTTGGTGTTATGCTTTTGATGCACCGCAAATTGAAACGACAGACTGGGACTAGGCGCGGTTTTACCCACAGATTTAGCGGAAGAGGCTCTATTTTTATGTTGATGGAACTCTGACCCGTGATGATGGACAGAGTCCTGAATTAGTTGTTAATGTCGGCAATTTCACACTGGGTAAAGGGTGGTCTAGCAATACATTCAAAGGCCTCATTGATGATTTTGTGATTGCCGACTGGGCTATGTCCTCGGATCAGCTGAAGACGATGCGTGATAACTCAGCTGAGCCGGAGAAAGAAACAGCGGATGCACTGCTTCCAGATGAGATGGCATTTGAGGTCGGGTTCAATGGATTGCTGCAGTTGCATGGAGACCAGACACTTGCCACTCTAGGTGGTGATGGAGCTGCCGGCGGCATAGAACTTAATAACGCTTTGGTTTGTACTGCGCAGGGTATAGATTCTCCTACGTCAACTGTGTTTTATTCCGCCATTAAGGGTGACGGACGTTTTGTTAAAAGTGGCAGTGACTACACCTTGACTTTGGCCGGCGCAAACAGCTATACCGGAGCTACAGAGGTAGCGGCGGGAACCCTGGCATTGTTTAAGGATGAGTTGGCATATAATCCTCAGGCCTGGTATAGGTTTGATGACCCCTCTGAGCTGGGAAAAGACAGCAGCGGCAATGCGTATGATTTAGACGTGGTCAATACGCCTTACTATGACGCATCCGGCAGGAGAGGTGGCGCGGCCGGGTTTAATACAGCTGATCTGGATATGCTACGTTACTCTTCAGGGGTTCCTGCTACCTTCCCGACCGGGAACAGCTCTTATACATTTGCAGTCTGGTGTAATCCGAATGTTGCCAATACACTGGGTATGCCGCTCTACTGGGGCAGTATTTCTACATCGGATGGTTATGCGTCACTGTTCAGATTCGATGGCGAATCTCAGGTATTATTTTCCAATTTCGGAAATAATAAGACAGTCAGCTCGAGTTTCAATCTGTTTGAAAACTCTTTGAATAATGGATGGCATCATATTGCCTCAACCTATAATGGTGTAACGCATGAGAGAAAGATCTATATTGACGGAGAACTTAAGTCGAGCGATACCCGTAGTAATGATCTGAATATTCAGAACGAACTTTTTCAATTAGGTGGTGCGCCTTACAGCACAGCCAACTATTACGATGGCCTGCTGGATGACGTCATGATTTTTAACAATGTGCTGGAGAGTGATGACATCGCGGTTGTCATGGGGCTTACATCTACAGCACCTGTTCCGGTGGCCTGTTATCGGTTTGAGGATGGGGATAATCCCGGTTTAGACAGCAGCGATAATGGTTATGATCTGGTGTCTTTCGGGGAAGTTGCGGTAACAGATTCCGGCAGAGAGGGTAAGGCTCTGGAGCTGACGTCATTAAGTCAGTGCTATCTGGCCTGGACCAACAGTGTCTTTCCAGCTCTGCTTCCAACAGGCAATGAAGCAGCTTCTTTTTCCATGTGGATTAATCCGGATTATGGTGCGGATCGTGAAGGTGCTGTTTTATACTTTGGCAAGCTTGCGGCTGATAGCTGTCATGTTATCCGGTTGACAAAAATCGACGATAACAGCCCGCTGGGAATCCGGTATACAAATGCTGCATATCCCCTGGAAAGCTATGCTGTGAATGGGATTGATCTGGGTGATGGCATTGAAGGATGGCATCATGTGGCTGTTGTATATGATCCTGTTGCCAGTAAAGGAAGCAGGAATCTCTATATTGATGGAGTGCTGGTGGCACAAGATAATGAAAATGGACTTTCAGTAGGAACCAATCAGTTTTACATCGGTCGTATGTTTAATCCCAGTGATAAGTGGTTCAAAGGAATGATCGATGAGGTGCAGATTTTTGATCAGACTCTGACACATCAGGAAATTCTTGGAATGATCCGCAATGGCGCTGATATTCTTCCTGTGTCAACGACATTGAACGTGGCTTCTGATGCTGTCATGAATATCAATGGAGTGAGTCAACAGGTGGCCTCCTTGACAGGGGCGGGAGATGTTAACCTGGGAGATAGTTTGAGTTCAGGGACTCTTACAATTGCCGGCGGGTCCGGAGTTTTTGAGGGAGCCGTGAGCGGATCAGGCAACCTGCTTGTGTGTGACGGCGCAGAGCAAACTCTCGCAGGTGCGAGTACTTTCAGCGGATCGCTGACAGTTTCCAATGCAACACTGCTGATTGAAAACACAGTCGGTTCTGCTACGGGCAGTGGTAATAATGTGCGTATTCTGTCTGGCGGACTGCTGGGTGGTTCCGGGTCCATTAGCGGAGATGTGACAATTGCCGCGGATGGCGGGCTTGTCACCGATTTTTCATCGATTGGTATAACAGTTGACGGAACAGTGAATTTACCGGCATCGGGCATTGTGAATGTGACAGTGCCTCAGGATTTTACAGGAGGACGGATGACTCTTATCTCCGCAACCACATTGTCAGCACCGTCTGACTTTGATGGATGGAGTGTTGAGGGTGTTGCATCTCCATTGTCATCAAGGATAACAACGAGTGGTAATACTCTGTCGTTTAGTGTATTCTATGCCGGTACTATGATAATGGTTAAATAAAAGTATAGGCCCGGGCGAGGCGCGGAGTGGAGAGAGGCTTTAGGCTTTAGGTTGTTAGGCTTTAGGAAAAACAGATGTGGATGGGTGCGTAACCCAGTGCTAAAAAAATTTAGTCATTCCGCGCTTGCGAGACGGATATACTGTATGTAACAAGGTAAACTTGCCGGTATCTAGTGGATAATTTCGCAGCAACCCTAAAGCGAGCTCTGCCCGCAACCCAGCTTGTAGCCAGTAGCCATTAGCTTGTAGTTTGTTCTGCTGTATTTGCTACCAGCTACAGACTACCAGCTACCAGCTCAAATTGCTGCTTCTTAGAAGCAAGAAGATGTGTGAGGGATGGTTGAAGAGATTGAAATGTGCTGCGTTTTTGGCTCAGAGAGCCAACTCTACATTGCTTCGCATAGGATAGTAATAACTAAAGGAATGAAAGATGAAGAAATTTTTATTGTTATCAATTGGATTATTGGCGATTGCCTCCGATCTGAGCGCGGCAGAAAATAAGGAGCTGGTTGCGAAGCCGGTTACAGATTTTGTGAAGCAGTGTGTTATCTACCAGATTCACCCTCGTGTTTTCACGAAAGAGGGGACTCTCAAGGCCGCCGAAGCACATCTGCCAAGACTTGCCGAGCTGGGTGTTGATGTGCTTTATCTTCTGCCGGTATTTGTATCTGATGACGATATGGACCGAAAAGGGTGGAGCTCCAGTCAGATAGCATCGGGCATGAATAACCCGCGCAATCCCTATCGCATGAAGGATTATTATCATGTTGATAAGGAGTATGGATCAGACCAGGATCTGAAGGACTTTGTTGCCAAGACTCATAAGCTGGGTATGAAGGTGATGCTCGACATGGTCTTCTATCATTGCGGACCCAATGCGGTTTTTCTGAAGGAGCATCCGGATTTTGTGAAACGCAATAAAAATGGGTCTATTAATACCGGACATTGGAATTTCCCGGTCCTAAACCATGATAACCCCAAATTGCGCGAGTATCTGATCAGCAACATGGAATACTGGGCTCGGGACTATGATATCGATGGCTTCAGGGCCGATGTTGCCGGGGCGGTTCCTCTCTCTTTCTGGGAGGAGGCTCGGTTGCGGCTCAATAAGATCAATCCAGATGTGATCATGCTTGCCGAGGGGCTGGCAAAGAACGGAAAAAACCAAAGCATAGCATATGACCTCGATTATATGTTCAGTTGGTATCAGACGCTTCAGAAAATCTACCAGGGTAAGTCTCCAGCTTCTGCTATTAAGTCGACTTGGAATCGTGGAGTACAAAGTTCACTGCCCGGTGCGCGATATGTTCACTACCTGGAGAGCCATGATACAACCTGCAAAACCCTCGACTCGAAGCGTCCGAACAAAATCTGGGGAACAGAGCTAGTCGATACAGCTCTGGTTTTGAACTTCACAGTGGACGGTGTGCCCTGGCTCTATAACGGGCAAGAGGTTGCTGATACCGTCCGGCACAATATCCATGCCACCAAAGGATCAATGGTCATCGACTGGCCCAATGGTGAGACTCCCGGAGGAAAAGCACGTTTTGCCCTCTGTCAGAAGCTCTGCAAACTGCGCCATACCGAAAAAACACTGACACATGGAGATCTGACCTGGCTGGATAACAGTGCGCCGGATAAGGTGCTCTCTTTCATGCGGACTACCGACTCGGAACATACCTTTGTTCTGATAAACATGAGCAAAGAGGACGTTACGGTTGCGGTGACACTGCCCTTTGAAAGGCAAGTGACTTTCAGTACTCTGCTTCTCCAGGGAGTAAGAACATTAAAGAATGTAGATAACGTGAAAACTTTGGCTATCAAGGGGTGCGGCTATTATGTCGGTAAGTTAAAGGGTCCTCTTTATAATAAGCAGGCGCGTAAGTCACCCGACTGGATTCATGACGGCATCATGTATCAGATTCAGCCGCGCGCATTTGTCAAGGGCTCCCAACTGAAAGATATGACGAAGAAGATCCCGGAACTTGCTGATATGGGCATCAACATTCTCTATATGTGTCCGGTTTTTGTTTCCGACGATGATCCTGAAGGATGGAGTCCGCGTCAGAAGAAGTCGAAGATGAATAATCCCCGCAATCCCTATCGCATGAAGGATTATTACCATGTTGACCCGGAGTATGGAACAGATGCCGATCTCAGGGAGTTTATCAAGGTGGCGCACAAGCATGATATGCGGGTTATGCTGGATATGGTTTATCTGCACTGTGGGCCAAATGCGGTTTTCCTGAAGGATCATCCGAATTTTGTCAACCGTGATAAGGATGGCAAAATTCTGGTCAAGGGATGGGGCTTTCCCGGAATCAACATGGATAATCCCGAGCTACGTGAGTATTTATGGAAGAACATGGAGTATTGGGTAACCGATTTTGATGTGGATGGTTTCAGGACGGATGTTGCTGATGCTATTCCTCTCGATTTCTGGGAAACGGCACGCGAGCGTCTGGAGAAGATCCGTCCCGATATCGGAATGCTGGCAGAGGGAACCCGTCCGGAAAACCAGCTCAAAGCTTATGATCTCTGCTACGGTTGGCATAAAAATTTTAAGGAATGGAATGATGCGGTGAAAATCCGTGAGGCATGGGAGAATATGTTCAATGCCCGGCCTAAGGGTGGCGCTAAATTTATCCGGTTTATAGACAATCATGATGTTGCCAATGATGATTATAATAATCGCGTTGAAAAACGCTGGGGTTTTAAGCGTGTGAACATGGCACTCCTCTCCCTCTTTACTCTGGATGGCGTTCCGATGATTTACAACGGACAGGAGGTCTGCGACAAGGCGAGGCACTCTATCTTCGGTCAGATGCCTATCGATTGGGACAATGGTGAAACTAAAGAGGGCAAGGCCCGTCGCGCTTTCTGCACCGAGCTTTGCGAGCTGCGCAAATCTCAGAAGGCATTGCGTCGCGGCGATGTTATCTGGCTGGATAATGATGCTCCGAATGAAGTGCTCTCCTTTCTCCGTAAATGCGGGGATGAAAAAATCCTGGTTGTTATTAATCTCAGCGGCAAGTCCATCAAGGTCTCGGTTAAGGGAGTGGATGGATCATTCAAACCGCTGATAATCGAAGGTGCAACCGGTGATGCAGCCAAGGGCTTCGCTTTAGATCCCTATGGGTACTTTGTCGGGAAGTAGTGAGAAGTGCGCGAGTGCGAAAGAGCGAAAGTGCGCGAGAGGTGAGATGTGAAACCAGTCGTCGCCCGTTGGGCTATGGCGGTCAAGAAGTAAAATGCAGGATGTAAATTCGGCTTCGTTTCGGCCAGCCTCCGGATGGCAGCGTAACTGGATGCGGGCAATGACCTTTGCGTCTTTGTGGGAGGTGAATCAACATTATGAATAAACCAAAATATATATTTTTGCCACTCTTCCTCTGCATCGCAATGCTAACCGTTTGCTCCTGCTGCCACTTTGCAAAGAAAAAATCTTATCCCACAACCAACAGCGAACGTCTGCATATACTTGCCACCGAACCGCAGTTCTGGTCCCGCATCGGTTTTACTCATGATCCGACCCGTCTTGATGAGAATGGCAACCCCAAGTTCTACGACGGCAGTTTTAATCAGCCGTCAAACACATGTAATGTATTTGAACAGGCGGGGGTAAAACTGTTTACATCCATATTGCATAACGGATGGGTAGGGGTTGATAAATACAATTACGCTGCAACTGATATCACTCTGGACACAATACTCAAAGATCATTCTGAGCGTCTTTATCTGCCGAGGATAAAGTTGAATGTTCCGATTGAGTGGGCGCTTGCGAATCCGGAAGAACTTTATGTGAGCTCTAAAGCTCCGCGTGATAGGGCGGGAATACTCAAACTGGCTGAAAAGATGTCGAAGTACTGGACAACAAGCGGCTGGCGGGGCGGTGTTCCTGATGATGAAGGGCGTATCGGCCTTCAGAGTTTTTCATCTGCGAAATGGAAACAGGATGCCGGAACGGCCCTGGTTAAATTGCTGGATCATCTGGAGAAGGGCCCCTATGCGGATAGAATTATCGGTTATCAGGTTGCATTCGGGGCCTGTGGAGAAACAGCCTATTGGGGGGCATTTAACAGGAAGGTAGATCTGAAGGGAGATTTTGGCATCAGTCACCGCCGTGCTTTCTATGATTGGTGCATTAGTAAATATGGATCTCTGGAGGCTTTGAGAAAAGTCTGGGATAAACCCGATCTGGATTTAAAAAACTTTACGGTGCCTGAGCCTCAACAGCTGGCGTCGGACAAGACAACAGTGGAATCTTTTTTCCACAAGGGACCGTCCGGACAGAAATGCATTGATTATAACACCTTCTTTTCCAAGATGAATGCCTTTACCATCGAACACTTCGGCAGAATAGTCAAGAAAGAGACAGACGGTAAACCGGTCGGGGTGTTTTATGGCTATTTGTTCACTCAGAGCAACACGCGGATTGGTCATCTGGCGATTGACCAGCTGTTGGACTCTCCGTATGTTGATTTCCTCTGTTCACCGAAACAGTATTACCGGTGTGCCCCTGGCTGGCCGGGAGGGGAACAGACACCGAGTCTTTCTATCGGACGGAAAAAACTCTGGATTGATGAACTTGATAATCCGACTCATCTGAATAAAAAAGATAAAAGAGGTCCTGCTGCAAATATGGATGAGACCCGTACAGTGCTGTGGCGCGAGGTGGCAAAGAATCTTGCGTTTAACAATCAGAGCTTCTGGTTGTCATCTGTATGCTCCCTTGAACTGTACGGTTTATGCGGATACGAGATTTGTCGGCGTTTTTTCTAAAGAGGATATTCAGGGAACTCTAAGTCTTGAAAAGCACTCGGATGTGAAAGAGTTGATATCAGGCAGGGAGTATTCCCGTGGCTCAACGATTCCATTGGCGTTGCCGGCAAAGCGTGCTGCATTTTATCGTTTGGAGCGCTAATCGCTAAAAACTCTACCAAGCTGCAAAAGATATTTTACCTGGACATTTTTTACCTTAATTTCTTAACCAAGAAAAATGCGAATGACGCGAAAACAATTACTACACATGTAATTATCCACAAATAAAAAACGTGCATAAAAAACACGAAAATGAATGATAGTAGTACAAAGAAAGAGAAGGCTTTTTGTAGTTGCTACTTTGCCGGACGAAAATTAACATTTGGTAGGTTTTTGAAATCGGCATCCTGTGTCCATACCGTTGCATTGTGTGATTTGGCCGTAGCGTAGATCATACTGTCCGCCATAGGTAGTTTATGCCTAATGCTCACAAAAGCGGAGCTGAGTGCGATATCTTCAGAGAGGTTGATTACTCTGCCGCGGCGCATTTGTGCAATGGCCTGCAAAGCGTGTGCTTCATCAGCGACCAGATTGATTTTTTTGAAAACCTCATACAGACATACTGTTGGAACCAGCAATTCTGCTGTATTCTCAATTGGCCCCGCAAAGTACGATGCGTTTGAATCATCGAAGAAATAGGCTAGCCAACCGGAGGTATCAACCAGATTCATACTCTCTCCTCACGTTCTCTCTCAAACGAAGAGTCGAGACCTTTTAGAAAACCCCGTGTCTCACCGACAGGTTTGGCACGAACCAGCTCAATTCGGTCATCATAGTTGATGATCTGGAGCTTTTCTCCGCTTTTGATGCCCATCTTTGCGCGGACGTCTTTAGGTATGACAACTTGAAATTTTGGTGATACGGTTACTGCATGCATATCGATCTCC
Organism: Kiritimatiellia bacterium; assembly: GCA_027858965.1. Lineage (GTDB taxonomy): Bacteria > Verrucomicrobiota > Kiritimatiellia > RFP12 > UBA1067 > M55B167. The sequence continues at coordinate 18,289 of JAQIBS010000054.1, read as the reverse complement.
TTTTGGTATTACAAATATCATATCGATATCTGGATTACAATGGAAAAGTGTGCAACGCATATGTGCGCAATTTCATGGAGGCAAGATATAGTCTCCCAACTGGGTGGCGGACTTCGCAGTACCTCCATCAGCGGTATTATCATAGCTGTTGACCACCGAACCGTCATCAATGCTTGTCCTTCTCCGCATAATATAAGTTGATTTGTTTTTCGGGTTTGACTCTTTTCATCCGCCCCCGCATAATAGAAGAGCATGGCGGAAACAGGTATGTTGCTGGCTGAGTCTATGGGATGTAGGTGAAATTTTATTTTGAAAGGGTAACGATATGTGGAAAATAAATTCAGTTTTAGCAGTAGCGTTAGCGCTGAGTGCAACTACGCTTCAGGCGGTGACAATCTGGAAAGATGCCGTTGATGGCGATTGGAACGTGGCAGCGAATTGGACGGGCGGCGTGCCAGCTGTGAACAACCCGGCGTTCATGACTAACACCGCTGCATCTTACAGCGTGTCGGTCGATTCCGAACCTGCGGATGTCATGACGAATCTTACGATTAAAACTGCACCGGGCCTCACGACGACGCTCGACATCACCGCTCCGATTGCGTTTACGAATGCGTGGTTAGCCCTCTCCACCGGCGCGGTGGTCCGCGTTGGGCAAGGTGGCGAATTGAATTACAACGGCACAAATGCGACAACGGTGTCTTCCGATCAAACCGTTAAAATTTTCGACGGAGCGCAACTGTTTATTGATGGTGGCCTTTGCAATCTAACGAATTACACGGGACAGTTTCGTATCGAGGGAGCCGGTTCGTTGACGAGCCGTCTTACAATCGCCTCGGGGATGTTCCGTTATCTGCAACAATACAACCAGAACGGTATCAGGATTTTGACGGGCGGGTGCATTGAAATGACCGGGGGTATTTTTGATGCGACACCGTATCCGCATTGGTCATCGGTTATTTATCAGGATTACGGGGTGATCGATATTGCCGGCGACGCTGTTTTTTATCTGCGCGGTTACGGCACCTTGGGTTCGGGCGAGACACGGTTTTCCGCGAATTCCACGTTGCATTTCGGCGGCTCCGGCCGCCAGAAGATCAAGCCGAACCGCGCCGGCGACACGGCGCGAGTCGTGTTAACGGACAACGCCCGGATTACGGGTGGTGGTGACCGGTTCTCCGTCGGTACCGGACGGGCGGGCAGTTGGTCGATTCTGCGTTTTGAGGGAACCAATACTTCTTCCCTTGGCCTGACGTTGAATATCGGTGCCACTCAGGGCTATGGGGAAGTCGATATCCTGGACGGATATGTTTCTGTTCGGAGTTACGGCGTCCGCGTCGGTTGCCAGGAGGATGCGACAATTTCGGACGCTGCGCCGACAGGGACCTTGCGCGTGGCGGGCGGTGCCTTGAAAGTGGATGGAGGCGCCGCCGGTTGGAATAAAGGCCAGTTCACTGGTCTGATAGTCGGCAGCGGGAATACGACGGTTGTCGGTTCGCCCAGTTTCTATCGTGGTTACATGTATGTCTCGGGGGGTGTTGTGTCAAACACCGCTGGTTTTTTCTCGGTCGGAGCGGGGCAGGCTGAAGGTGATGTGCTTCAGACGGGCGGCGAAGTCCGCCTGACATCCAGTTACGTAGGCTCGATCGGACTTGCGGGCGGTACGGGTCGGTATATTCTATCGAATGGTGTGTTCACGGCTTTATCGACCATTTATGTGGGCGGTGCAACGACTAACGCTCTGGATCGGTACCTGACGAATTACCCGGCGGACCGTCACGATGCGCAGGGCTTACTGAAGGTCGCGGGCGGCAGTTTCGCGACCACGGGGAATTTGATCCTGGGCGCGGACGGAGACGGTGTTCTCGAACTCGGCCCGACGGGTACGGTGACGGCAGCGAATGTTGTTTTTTCGAATGCGACGAGTTCTGTTGTGAAATTCATGTTTGATGAAAAAGGCACAGGCTTGTTAACGACATCGGGGGCATTGCAAGTCGCCGAGGGCGCAAAACTCGAAATTGATTCACGTGCCTACACAGGCAATAATTTCCGTGTGCCACTCGTTTCCTTTGCCTCGCAGGAAGGGGAGTTTGATGCTGAGAATATCACAGTCCTCGGTAGTGCGACACTCAAGCAAGCCCCAGCCGGTCTTTATCTGTGCTTTCATGGCACGTTGATTATGGTCCAATAGTATTGAGTATGAGACAGACGGTTTATAGCACCACAGGGGTCGTGGTTCCACATTCTACAATTCACTGAGTGGGCTGATGTAATTGATCTTTTTAAGGAATAAAACATTTAGCATTCGTATTACCGATAACTTGTAGGGCGTGCCTCTTTCGCGAATGCGGAAGGGCGCGCATCGAATGACCCTGCATTAGACGCCTTCCCGCGTATGCACGCCAGCGGGGGGATATATTTTTATTCGCAGTAGTTTTATCCACAACCAGCCGTCGCCTGCGGCTATGGTGGTCACAGAAGAACGCATAGAACGCAAAGAAAAGAAGGCGTTCTGAGTGCTTAGCAGCGTTGAACTTTAGGCCTAACGCTGGTTCCACTCGCAACTTAAAGTTCACGGCCCGCCGGAGGCGAGCCCTCCTAGGCGTCCGTCTTCATTTCATTACGACGTGACATGTCGCTTTTGACAACAATCGGGAGGGCCCGCCTCCGGCGGGCCGTTTTTAGGATAATTCTCAAAAGTAACCCTTGAAGAAATTTTTGAAAAACAGGATACTACTCCTAATGACAAGTTATGACTAAGATGTCTTCTTGTTTAAGAAGGGAGATGCATTATGATGAAATCATCTGAAATATTAACTTTTCTAAAAAACAATAAGCAAAGGTTTGAGTCAGAATATAATCTCACTCAGATCGGGTTATTTGGTTCTTTGGCTAGAGGAGAGCAAACCCAAGATAGCGATATAGATATAATTGTTGAATTTAGACCAAATACAGAAGAGTTGCATGAGTTGAAAGCTAGGTTGAGGAAAGAAATTCAAGATGAGTTTGATCGGCCGGTTGATATTTGCAGGTTAAAATATATAAAACCGGTATTTCGTGATTCAATCAGTAGAGAGGCGAAATATGTCTAAAGGCTCTCACAAAGATTTTGCCTGTTTGCTAAATATGCTAAATGCGATTACGAAAATTGAGAAATATACATCTGGACATTCAAGTGCCGATGAGTTTTATGAAGACTCTCAAGCTTTTGATGCAACGATGATGAATTTTATTGTCATAGGTGAAATGGCAGAGAAGCTGTCGGATGTTTATCAGGACCTCACTTCAGTCGAAGTGGACTGGTTTAAAGTCCGTGGCTTACGCAATATCGTAGCGCATAATTATTTTGGTATTGATGCAGAGGAAATCTGGCAAATAATTAATAATCATCTTCAATTGTTAAAATCATTTATAAAGCAGGAAACAGGGGAGTAATTTTTCATTACACGCCCTCCCGCATTCGCGGGAGAGGCGCGTCCTACAACAAAACTGAAATGCCCCATCGGTATTAAAATCACTATGAAAATTACTGCTATGATAACACTTTCCCGGAAACTCTTCGCATGTGTGCCAATCTTGTTTGTAGCTGTCGTTTCTGCCGATCCCGCGACAACGCAGCCACCATTGCCGGAGGGGGCGTATCCTGAATGGTCTGCCGCCAAAGCGTGGCGGAGCACATCTTCCCAGCGCGAAAATATCTGCCTGAATGGTCTTTGGCGATTCCGTTCCGAGTCTCGTCTTTCCCCTGTCGAGGTGACCGAACCTTTCTACGCGGAGGATATGGGGACTGGGACCCTGGAAGAGTGGAAAGTTAACCCCATCCGTGGTGGCACCGTGTGCACAAGCGCTGATACCACCCGTAAGACGGTTGGCGATTCAAGCATAAAGGTCGAACTCGACATTCCTCCGTCCATGAATTTCTACCACATCTTCCGGTACGTAAAGGGTGTTCCTGCCGGCGTCAAACTTGTTCTGCGCGCCGACATGATGATTGATATGGAGTGCGGTCAGTTCCACATTGAGGTTCAGGACGCGCACGACTACAAGATCTATACGGCCATGTCCAGTCAGTTCAAGAACACAGACGGCAAATGGAAAATGATGGAATGTGAGATCATAGTCCCTGCCGGCACTGATACCCTCAAGATCCTGATCCTCCGCAATCACGGCAGCACCTCTGGATGCAAGGGTGTTGTTTGGATCGATAACCTGCGTATTGTCAAGGTGGAGCGCCCCGCTGCTCCGGGTATTGCTCCCCCAGGCGACGGCAAGTGGGGGTTCGCCAAGGTGCCTGGTTCATGGAAAGGTCGCGTCTACTGGAACCCGGATGATCCCTGTCGCAGCAAGGCCCGCAGTTTGCGTTTTGGGTGGTACGAACGCACTATTGATATTCCCGTCCAGTGGGCTGGTCGGCGCGTGATGGCGCGTTTTGATCGCATCTCGACCGATGCGCACATCTACTGCGATGGCAAAAAGGCGGGGTCAGTCGGTTACCGGGGCGGCGATGTGGACCTGACTTCCTTCGTCAAGCCCGGTCATACACATACTCTCTCCCTTTTGATCGAAGGGCGCAACAGCTGGGTCATTCTCCCCAATCTGCTCTCTCGACCCAACAAACCCTGGCAAGCCACGCTTGGTTTCATTGGTGTGGCAGGGGATGTCTACCTGGCTTCCGAGCCAGCATCGCTTCCTGTCCGCCTCGGTCGCAGTAAGATCGTTACTACTGTTAAAAACCGGAAGTTGACGGTCGCCACCGAACTGCATGTCCCCGCTGGAGCTGATCTCCCAAAGGGCCTTGCCGTGCGTTGTGATGTCCGTGACGGCGACCGCATCGTAAAGTCAATCAAGACACCCGTTTCACCTGACATGGATCTCATCACCTGCTCGGACACGTGGCCCGATGCTCTCCTCTGGGATGTCCACAATCCCAAGCTCTACACCATGACGGTATCGCTAGTACAGGATGGGCGCGTTATCGATGAATCCCTGCCGGAGCAGTTTGGCTTCCGCGAGTTCGAAATTCGTGGTAGGTATTTCTACTTGAATGACATTAAACTCAATCTTGTGCCCTGTTCCTACTCTCTTTCAAGGAGCAGCTGGTGCACGATGGAGGCTATGCGACACTGGGTCAAGGGTGCTCAGGCTGCCGGTTACAACTTTGTCTACCTCGGAGGTGTGGATCGTCCTGGCAGGACCGGGGCCGCGAGCCACTTGCTCCAGGTTTGCGACGAGATGGGTATGCTTGCCGCCGTTACGCCCCTGAGTATTGGTCATTCTTCCTATCGTCGTCTCGACCGACCTGAAGTCTGGGCGCAGTGGACAGAAATCGTGCGCCAACGCGTGCGCAAGGACTGGAATCATCCCTCCCTTATTCTCTGGCGCATGAATATGAACCTGAACTGCTACAGACAGGACCAGAACCCGCTTCTACTCGACGGTAAGATGGATTTCGAGTTCGGCTCAAGCTCCGCCGCCAAGCAAGCAGCCATGCTCAAATCCAACGCTTTCGTTGCATCTCTCGATCCTTCCCGCCCCAGTTACAACCACGCCTGTGGTAAGACCGGTGCCATCTACAACCTCAACAACTACCTCGGCTGGCCCGAGCTGCAGGATCTGCGCGAGTGGCTCCGCGTCTGGGCCGGGAATGCCGACAAACCCCTTTACATGGCTGAGCAGGCAACTCCCTATCCCGGAGACTTCCAGATGCGAGATCCTTCCAATTGGTGGAGAAATGAGCCTGTGATGACCGAATACGGAGCGATACTTCTCGGTGAGAAAAGCTACCAACTCGAAGAATACGACTATGTCGACTACTATGACCGATGCTGGAATGCTAAGAGCAAAGAGTGGCGCTCTTCGTACGGCTACTTCTGCCACAACTACCCTCCCATCCTTGATGAGTGTTCCTCCGACTACTACGAAGCCATGCTGCCTGCCTGGCGCACATGGGGCATCTCCGGTGGTGTTAATGCCTGGGAGAACACCTGGCGTCGCCTGATCAAGCGTATACCGAATAGTTCCTCTCGCGCATTGCCACCGGATCTCCCTCTTGTTACCGACTGGGCCGACTTGCAACGCCCCGGATTCTCTGCAAATTCATGGCAGTATGCAAATGGTGGGGGCGGAGAGATTCGCTGTCTCTTTGATCTCGGCCATCCTGAAGAAAAGGAGTATTTTGAGCCTACTCGGCGCGGCAAGGTCATGCCCGAACTGATTGCGCCCCTCTATGCGTATATCGGCGGTTCCGGGAAGCAGTGGTTCACCCAGGACCATGCCTTCAGCTCCGGAGAGAAGATTGGTAAAAGCATCGTTCTTCTCAATGACCTGCGACACCCCTGCACCTTCTCCGTCGGCTGGCAGATCCGCGTAAAAGGCGATGTTGTTGCTGAGGGAACAAAAACCGCAACCGTTCCGCCCGCGGAATCCGCAATTCTGCCGTTCGAGTTTCGCATTCCCGCTGTGAGCCAACGCACGCAGGCAGAAATCACAGCAACCGTCTCCGTCGAAGGGAAGGTAGTTCCAGTCAAGCCATTCGCGCTGCAGTTGTACCCGGAATGCACCGTGAAAGAACGCATGTCTACCGGTTGGGCCCTCTTCGATCCTGTCGGCAAAACTCGTAAGGCTCTCGAAACCGGGGGGCTGAAGTTGCCCGCCCTCAAGGCGGGTGACACCCTCCCCGGGGATCTCCGGGTTCTTATCATCGGCTGTAACGCTCTTGCAACTGTCGCTGATGCCAGACTTCTCACCACCCTCGCTGATCGCGTTGCTGGCGGCCTTCAGGTTGTCATATTCGAGCAGACCGCCGATTCATTGACCAAAACCTTCGGACTACGCTGCTTCACTCCCGGTGTGCGCCGCGTTTGGCTTCGCGATCATGCTCATCCTATCCTCGCCGGCCTGGCGAATGAAGATCTCGCCAATTGGAGAGGCGCAACCACGCTCGGTCCCCTCGATGGATCACCTGAGAGCCTCGATGTAGTGCAGCGCTCTAAGCGCGTCTGGCGATGTTCCAGGAATGGAGTGGTGGCCTCGACCATAGTTGAAAAGCCTCACACCGGTTCCTTCAGACCCTTGATCGATACCGGCTTCGACCTCCGCTACACCCCGCTATGGGAGAGTGTCGACGGCATGGGCCGCATGATCTTCTGTCAACTTGATGTCACCGATCGTATCGGTAGTGATCCCGTCGCTGACATCATCCTGGACAACCTGATCGGCGACCTGAACAGCTGGCAACCATCTGCCCGGCGCACCGCTATGGTTATTGGGCATTCCGTAAGTGCACCGATTAAGGATCTACCCGCATTATCAGGAAGCCTCTCTCCTGTAGGGATGGACAAGGTCCTTGTCCTGACATCTGACAGTTCCGCCTGGCTGAAGGCCAATGCCGCTGCTCTCCGGACCTTCCTTTCCGGTGGAGGCAAAGTCCTGGCTGCTGGTCTTTCAAAGGTGGACGGCGAAGCGCTTGTCCGTTCATCTGGTGTGGAGTTTACCTTTGCCCGCCAGACGCTTTGGCTCAATCCGCTCTCCGTTAGACTGCCTGTTGCTTTCCGTGGTGTTTCTCCCGCCTGCATCCACTGGCGCAGGAAGCTCGAGGTCACGAACATTGTAACTGTCCCAAAAGAAGGCTGGAAGTCCGAGACCGGCATTCTAGCAACTATTCCGGTTGGTTCAGGTGAGATCATCTGGATTGCATCATCACCTCGGGACTTTAATATCGAGAAGCGTCCGGACCTGGTTTTCACCAGAGTCAACACCGAACGTCTTTATACGATAGTTCTTAGCAACCTCGGTGTTATCACAGGGGGGCGTTGGCCATCATTCCTTGGAACACAAATCAGTAAAGCAAGTGATGCTGTATTCTACACCGACAAGCGTCTTCCCCGCGACGATCCTTACGCTGATATGAGGTGGTAGGCTGGCATCGCGCAACGAGATTGTCGAGAGGGCATTGGTTTCAGTGGTTTGACTGTTTTGTCACGGGGCGGGGCGATGGCGCGAACGCGACGTGCGGTTTCGTAAGCCCGCTCGACACGCCCGACTACGCCTTTACCGTAGTATTATCAACGTGCCTTTGGATGCTAACTCTAGGAAACCGGTTCCTGAGAGGTAGGGCGAGAGGTTGTCCTGCCCGTAGAGGCTCCCCTTCTTTTGAACACCGTCGACATACAGTTCGTGGATGAACAACTTGCCGGTGTAGTCAAGTTGGGTGGTGGTTCCGGTTGTAAGGTAAAGGTCCGCCGGCGGTGGCAGGCAGGTCGTGCTTGTCAGTCGAAAAGTACCGTTGCTCACGATGGTGGCACCTGAGTAGTTGTTGGTGCCGTCGAGGCTAAGCATGCCGGTGCCGGTTTTAATGAGCGGAGCACCGTTGTTATACGAACCGAGGTTCATCAGTGTGCCGGACTGCACGTTGAACACGGTGACTGTCTGGGCGTTCAGGCCGATGGCCTGTCCGGTCATGTCCAGCGTACCGCCGTCGAGGTTAATGGTGCTGGTGCAGTTGCTGGGGCCGGTGAGGATATCGGCGTAGGAGCGGAAGGTGCCGCCGTTGAGGTTGAGAGTCGCATTGGCGGTCCCCATACCCGTTTGTGTGGCGAACGTGATGGGGCCATCGGTTACGGTGAACTCGCCGCCGCCGACCGTAAGTGTGGCTGTTGCCTTGGCCCACGACCCCGCGTTGCTGCCTGACTTGTATGCCATAACGAGGTTGGTAGCGGTGAAAGTGCCGCTGTCGAAGAGGATCGATCCTGCGGCTCCGCCTAGAAAAGGCATCGCGTTCGGGTTGTCTTCTCTGCCCATTATCACCGCACCAGCCGCGACATTGGCGACATGGCCGCGCAGGTCCAGAATGCCTTTTGGTGTGGCGGAGGATGATATGGCAAACTTGCTGCCGATCACGAAATCAGCGGTGCTTCTGGTCCAGCCGCCGATGGTTATGGTGCCGGGGCTTCCTGCGGTCTGCGAGGCGAATTTCATCGTTCCGCCGGCCTTAACCACGCCGATGTTGATCGTATTCGCTGCTATGCTGTTGGTGCCCGTGCCGAGGATCAGATTGCCTGCGCCTGCGTTCCAACTAACGGAATTACCGACCTGCAGGGTTGTGACTGTGATTTGATTGTCGGTATCGGAGAGTGTTAGCGTACCGGAACATAGCTGCCCATACGCTACACGGACTTCATGGAGTGGGGTGAAGCTGCTGCCCAGTGTCACACTTGAAAGCTCCGATAGGTCGAGTGAACCTGTTCCGATGCCAGACTCATCCGACTGGGCTTTACCAACGGTGACGTTAGCGGTGGCGTTGGTGACCACCAGTGCGCCGCCGCCATCCATCTTGACCCGCGTTGTGCTGCTATCCCCCACGTCTGTGCCGACAAAGATACCGCTGCTGCCGTTGATGGTTAGCGATTGTCCTGTGCTGATAGTGATGAGGTTGTCGATGTTCGCAATGCTGAGAGCTGTAAGCCCTTCGAGTGTCTGGCTGAAGGTCCCGAGATGCAAGTTGCCCTCGTTGTTGTTATCGCCGAGAATGACGGCGCCGTTGATCGGCAGGGTGTCGGTTGCACCGAGCTGCAAGGTGCTGTTGCCGTTGACCGTTGTCAGTCCGCTGTAAGTGTTAGCACCGGAAAGGGTCAGGATACCCCTCGTCTGGCTCAGTGCGACTTTGCCTCCGTTGGGTCCGTCGCTGATTGCGCCGCTCAGCGTACAGCCTGCAGCGGAGGCCGCCGTTCCCTGGGTGAGAACATTGGAGGACCCGGCGCTGGCCGAGCCGCTGATGCTTCCGGTGAGGATTGCGACTGTTGCGTCGCTGGCGATGGTGGTGTCTCCGAATAGTGTGATTGCCCCGGCAAGCATGGTGGCACTTGAGCCCATACGGATTGCGCCACTGTTTTCCGAATTGCCTGTGCCCAGAACGGAGATCGTATTGAAGCTGGCCATTGTACTACCGACCAGGAGTGTGTTACCGTTTGCGATCTGCACATTTGCTAATGGGGCGACTGTGCCGCTGGTCTCCAATTTATCACCCGTGCCAGAGCCGGCACTGTCCACTTTTACGGTGCCTGCGAACCCGGAGAGGCCGGGCAGGGCGGTTGTACGGGCTGTCGTGTCCGTTGCGAAGCTCAGCTTCAACAAGCCGGAACCACTGAATGAATTTGCTTTCGTGATTGTCGCGCTGGTCGTGTTGATATTGTCCAGAACGAGGGTTGAGTCGCTGCCGATCGCTACCGGACCTGTGCCAAGGCTGTCTTGGGTAGCGTCTAGTGTCGCATTCACGGTGCCGGCGCTGCTGTTGAGGGTTATGCCACCGCTGGAGGTGTTTGCGACGGAGAGCATCAGGGTGCCCGCGCCTCTTTTGATTAAGCCGGTATCGCCGCCGAGCACGCCCGGTCCGGAAAGCGTATAGTCTTTGGTTGGGTTGTCGACAGAGACGTAGCCTGGATTTACATTGCCGGGTAGGTTGACGGTGAAGGGTGCCGTGCCGCTTGATGTGTCGTCGAAAAGTACAGAGTTGCCTTCGAGATATGTGAGGCCGTCTGCCCAGTTGGCGGTAGTGGCAATATCCCAGTTTCCAGAACCACCATTCCATACGAGTGGGGAACTGGCCGTGGTGATCTGGAGGTCGATGGTGTTATTTCCGTTATTGAAGGTGAGTGTGCCGACAGCCCCGGTCGGCAGGGTCAATGTTCCCAAAGATCCCGCTGTCAGCGAACCTGTGTATCCGATGAGAGGATATGTTCCTGGATTAATGTCTGTGCCACCGACGGTGATATTAAGTGTGCCGTTGTTGACGAGGTCGCCACTGACCAATAGTGGCGGGGTTGTGGCGCTTGGTGACACGCCGCTGAAAATAAATTCCGCTGTGGTGGTACTGCTGGCCAAGCTCAGAGATTTGCAGCTCCACTGGCCATCATTGGAAAAAACCTTCACGCCTAGCGTTGTCCCTGATGAGATGGACACGTCGCTGTTGTTGAGGGATCCACCCGAGACTCCGACGAGTTTACCGTCCGTTACGGCGGTGGTGCCGGCATAGGTGTTGGCAGCGGTGAGTGTCAGCGTGCCGACACCCGATTGGGTCAGCGTGCCGCTGCCGCTGATGATACCGCTCAGCGTCTGGTCGGCGCTGCTGTTGAAAATAAATGCGGCGTTATTGGTGATGTCGGCCGAATAGTTGCCGCTGCCCAGCAGGCCCGCCCCGTCGATGGTCAACGTGCCGTCTGTGATCAGCGTTGCGCCCTTGTAGGTATTGGTGCCGTCAAGTTTCAGTGTGCCTGTGCCCGACTTGACCAGCGGCCCGCCGGCGTTGAATTCGCCCAGGTTCATCAGCGTGCCGGAGTTGGCGTTGAACACGGTGACCGCCTGGTCGCTCAAGCCGATAGCTTGACCGCTCATGTCCAGTGTCCCGCCGTTGAGATTAATGGTGCTGGTGCAGTTGCTGGGACCAGTGCGAATGTCGGCGAAGGAGCGGAAGGTGCCGCCGTTGAGGTTGAGGGTTGCGATGGCGGTTCCATTGCCGGTTTGGGAGGCGAGGGTGAAGGCTGCGCCGGAGGTCACGGTGAATTCGCCGCCATTGACCGTCAATGTGGCGGTGGCTTTACCGGTGCTGCTGTTGCTCTTGGCGGCCATGATGAGATTGTTTGCGGAGAAGGTGCCTGCGTCGAAGAGAAGAGTTCCCTTGGCCCCGCTGGATGTCACCCCGTCTTCTTTGCCGATTGTTACCGTGGCTGCCGCGACGGTTGCGGTGTGTCCGCGCAAGTCGAGGTTGCCGACCGGCGTAGCGCCGGTGCCGGTGCCGGTCTTGGCACCGATCAGGAAATCGGCGGTCGGCTGCGTCCTGCCGCCAATGGTCACGGTGCCGGGACTGCCGGCGGTCTGCGAAGCGAATTTGAGCGTGCCGGTTATCTTGGAGCAGCCGATGTTGATTGTATCCGCTGCAAGGATGTTGGTGCTGGTGCCGAGGATAACCGTGCCTGATCCGCCATTATTGTCAGATGAATGGCCGATCTGAACCGTTGTCGCGGTGATCAGATTTCTGGTGTTGGAAAGGGTCAGCGTGCCGTGACAGAGCGTGCCGTAACCCACGCGCAGTTCATTGATCGGAGTACCGCTGCTGCCGAGCGTCACATTTGAAAGGCTTGTGAGGTCTAGCGTGCCGCTGTTGAAATGACCACCGTTCTGGTCGATCTGGGATTTGCTGACGGTGACCATCGCAGAGGCGTTTGTTACCACCAGTGCTCCTCCACCTTGCATCGTGACCTTTGTGTTGCTGGTGAATCCCGCGTCCAAACCGAGGAGGAGGCCTTCTGATCCGTTGATGGTGAGCGTCTGGCCTGGAGTAATGGTGATGTTATTGATGGACGAAGCCGTGCTGAGTACGGTGAGGCTTGAGATCGTCTGGCTAAAGGTCTCGAGGTTGATGTTGCCTATGCTGTTGGTGCCGCCGAGGATGACGGCACCGTTGACCGGCAGGGTGTCGGTCGCGCCGAGTTGCAAGGTGCCGTTGCCGGCGACCGTGGTGTCGCCGTAAGTATTTGCTCCAGAGAGGACCAGTGTGCCCGTGCCTGCCTTGGTAATGCCCTTGCCGGAGCCGCTGATATCTCCCGAAAGCGTCAGGGTGGCCGTGTTAGTGACAATAAGGTTGTTTGCCAGAGCCAGTGGTGCGGAAATGGTATCGGACGCGGTTGTATTGTTCATCTGTATAAGCGTCGCGGCACTACCGCTGTTATTGAATGTCAGATCCGCGCCGCCGCTGGCCTCGAGCGTGTAATTAAAATTCGAAGAGGTGGAATCGCCGATGGATAAGGTGCCCGCAGTTCGCGATATGTTATCAATGGTTATGGTGCGTGCAGAGGTGATATCATAGATCAGGTTGACGATGTCATCGGCTGCCGTGCCGGGCACCGCGGCAGGACTCCAATTAGAGGCCGTGCTCCAATTGCCGTTGCCATCGATGTTCCAGCTACCGCTATTCGCGTAGGCTGTCGAACAGACGCTGAGAGCTCCTGCTATCACGTAGGATATAACACGAGACAGAGAGATCTGCGAGATTTTGTTTGTCATAATCAACACTCCTTAGAAAACATCACTTTTACTACAATTAACAATATCTAGCAGTATAGTAAACATGAGATTAACTAGGCAAGTAAATTTTGCCTGTAAGGGACTGGGATTTGTAGCTTACTCGAAGGGCAAGACAAACATGAATAATTTATCAGCAAAGATCTCTGTGTCACCGTGTCTCTGTGTTAAAATAAAAATGCAAAATCTGTTTGAAAAAAGACCGGACACGGAATTGAACGTCCAAATACAATGAAATGTGATAGTCTATATACAATTCAGATGAATCTGTTTAAGAGGAGATGGCATATGAAGGGTATTCGCATCATTACAGCGGGGGTAACTCTCGTGTTGATGGCAGGGATTGCAAGGGCGGAAGGTTGGCTGATTCTTAAGCCGTCATCTGCACCGCAGGCCTATACAATAGCAGCTGAGGAGTTTCAGAATTTTTATCAGGCGGTGACCGGTCAAAAGCTGGCAATTGTAACAGAGCCGGATGAGAGCTCTCATCTCGTGGTTATCGGCTCTGATGGCGTGAACCGCTTCTGCCGTGATGCGGTGGAGCAGAAGATTATTCCGCAGCTCAACGCAGGTGCGGATACTGATGCGTATTGTCTTAGGTCAGCTGAGAAAGAGGGGCGCAAGTTTCTCTTTCTGGCAGGAGGCAATGGCCGCAGTACGCTCTATGCTGTCTATGATTTCTTTGAACGGCAGGCGGGGTGTCGCTACTTCTGGGATGGGGATATTGTTCCCAAGAAAGCTGATATAGAGATGGGCGGGCTTGATGTAACCGAGACCCCGCGTTTTGCCTATCGCGGTCTGCGCTATTTTGCGCATCGCAGTCTGGACCGTTTTCAGGCTGAGCATTGGGGCGCAGAGCAGTGGAATCATGAGATCGACTGGATTCTTAAAAAGCGTCTTAACCTCTTTATGTTGCGCATTGGTATGGATGATGTATACCAGAGGGCCTTTCCTGATGTCGTGCCATATCCTCCTGATGATGGTCCTCTTCCTGAAGCTATTGCCCGTTCCTATAATGATCGCACAACAGCATGGCCGCTCCAGTATCGTGGTGAGCTGCGCAAACACATTCTTCAGTATGCGCGTGACCGTGGTTTGATTCACCCGGAGGACACCGGTACCATGACCCATTGGTACAGCTGCACCCCTAAAGCTTTTCTGGAGGAGGTTAAACCGGAGTTCATGCCGCAGTCCGGAGGTGCCTACCGGGGAAATCCCTGCGCTGCAGTCTGGGATATCCGTGATGACCTCAATCTCGAAAACTACTGGAAGTTGACGCAGGCGCATATTGATGCCTATGGATCACCTGAGATGTTTCACACTATAGGCCTTGCTGAACGTCAGGTCTTTACCAACCGGACCGACAATCAGGAGATCAAACTCTATGCCTACCGGAGAATCGTTGAGAAGATCCGTGAGAACTATAAGCAGGCACCTCTGTTAATCGCATCATGGGATTTCTACTATCCGGGGTGGAGCGGTGAAGAGGTCTCTGAATTGCTGAAAATCCTGAATCCAGAGAACACAATTATCTTTGATTATACATCGGATCTGCCGACCAGTTCGCATAACTCAAACTTTACCCAGTGGGGCGTGCATGGAAAATTTCCATGGATCTTCGGAATCTTTCATGCCTACGAATGGCAGAGCGATCTGCGTGGTAACTACGATAATATCCGTGAGCGGATGCCGGTTGCCGCGGCCGATCCGATGTGTAAAGGATTCGTTTACTGGCCGGAGAATTCACATAGCGACAGCCTGATTCTGGAGTTTTTTACAAAGAACGCATGGAAGCCGGATACACTTACCCCTGAAGAGCTGCTACCCGAATTCTGTCGTGATCGCTATCAGGCTGCTGCTTTGCCGATGCAGGCCGCATGGCTGGCGAATCTGCCGCTGATCAAAGCACACAAAGAGATGCCCTTTGCCCCTCACCGGTTTGTCAACCAGGTGCGCAACGGAGTGAGTCCGAAAAAGGTGAAGGCTAAGAGGGCGTTGTGTAAGAAGCTTGCATCATTGGTTAAAGATATTCCCGCACTTTGTCGCCAGGTGGCTGATCTGCCATACGGCAAAGGAAATGCTTTTGTTGATCGTGATGCCATTGACCTGGCACGTACGATTGCAGGACGCGTTTACAGTTACGCGCTGGATCGCTATATTGTGACGCAGGATGAGTGGCTGCAGGGGAAAAGTTCAGCAGCAGAGGTGAAAGCAGCGGGTGAGCAGTGCGCCACAATCCTGACAGCACTTCGCGATATCCTTGCTCTGCATGACGACTACTCAATGAACAGCTCTATGGCAAAGCTTAAAGCTATCCATCCTGTTAATCCCTGTTTTGAGCAGGCACTTAAGGGCAATGCCGAGAATGGTTACTGTCGTTCCTATATCTATGAGTTGTTTAACGACTATTATCTTCCGCAACTGGCGGTCTATATAAATTGGGTTGATAGTTGGGTTGCCGCAAATAATAAAAGTGTTGCGATGAAACCGGCAAAGACTTTGCCGATGCAGCTGAGTGTGGATGCATTTTATGCGAAACCGCTTGTGGAAATGGCATCGCCGAAGGTTAAGAATTCACAGGAAGCTTATTGTGCAGTTATGGAACGATTGGCCGTGGCGTGTAGCTGGACAGCTTTGAAGGAATAGTTTTGATGGTCTAAAATTCTTTAATCATGGAAAACGAAACGTAGTGTAGTAAGGCCACCCTTGTGGTGGCAGTGACCGAAGGGAGCGCCAATCATGTCTAAAAAACTGTGCAGCAACAACCTTCGTGACATTGTGATTTTGTCTGAGATAAAAAAAGTAAAAAATGACTGATAATAATAGTATAGCGCTGACAGCGCAGATAAAAGAGTTTGCACGTAAGGAACTGAATGCTGACCTCGTAGGTGTGGCCAATATTGAACGATTCCATGGTGCTCCCATTATGATGAGTCCGCAGGGCATTCTTCCCTCCGCCCGCTCGGTGGTTGTGATGGCGGTGCATCATCCCGATGCAGCCATAGAACTGGGGGGAGAAGAACATCCCCAGAAGATCGGTCCATACTGTGTTCAGTACGCAATGAACATGCGACTGGATGAGATGAGCTATCGTATGGGGCGCTATATCGAGTCGCTGGGTTATACCTCTGTCCCGATTGTCTCTTCCAATATCTGGCGTTATAAGGGGTACAAGGGAATGACGGAGCACTTTGCTCCGGATATGTCACATCTCCACTCTGCGGTGGCGGCAGGTCTTTCTGAATTCGGTTACTCCGGTCTCTCCATTACACCGCAGTTCGGTGCGCGGCAAAGGTATGTTTCCGTCATCACCGATGCTATGCTGACACCCTCACCATTGCTTGAACCCGGTTCAGTCTGTGATAACTGCATGCTCTGCCGAAAGGCCTGTCCGACAGGTGCGTTGGTAAAAGAGATTGATGGCTGGAATGAAGTGGAGATTGAGGATAAGCTCTACCGTTATGCCAACAAGAATCTCTGGCGTTGTGCATGGGGTGAACATTTTGATCTGGATCTGGATCTTGATATTCCTGAGCATGTTGATGAGGCTGTAATTCTTGAGTATGTTAAGAAGTATGGTCGGCGTAGTGGCGAGATGGGCTGCTGCCTCAAAGCTTGCCTGCCCAAGGCACGGCGTTATTTTGATAAGAGCTATTGCAGCAGTCCGCGTCGCAGACGTGATACGGTTCCGCAACCGGGAATGATGCCTGCGAAGGATGTTGAAGCACTGCGGTTGCTGACCAAGGTGCATGGTGCCTCCTGCATTCTTACAGTGCCGGTGAGCGAATTGCAGGAAGCCGGTGTGAAGATCGAGGATTCAAAAGATTATCTGCCCGGTGTGAAAAGTGCCGTAATCGCCTGTTTTGCTGCCGATAGCAGATTGGTGCAGGATGAGGCGGATGTGGATAAAGAGCTGGCTCTGGAAATCACACTGGTGGCTGGAGGGTTGCGTGAGACCGCTGAGAAGCTGGCCATGCAGACCGGCTATGATCTGGCACGCGCTTTGGAACGGCTGGGTTGGTCTGCAACCGGCGGAACAGAGCTGGATGAGAGCGAGGTTGCAAAGGCTGTGAAAAATGTACCTGATGGACGGACGCTTTTCACATACACGGTGCTGACAGAAGCGGAACTGTCTTCGACTGGTTTGAATTTCAGCGAAGAACCGGTGGACGCAATGGAAGAAGATTTTACCGCTGCGCTCCAAACCGAAGTTAAACGGCTGGGTGCTGATGTGACTGGAGTTGTTTCAATGCGTCGTTTGAGTAATGTGGCGAATCAGGTGAAAGAAATATTTGATGGCGAGGAGATTCTGGATGCGCACGATGTCTCAGCTCTGTTTACTCCTTATGAACCGGTGATCACAACTCGTAAGCGGCAGGTTCCTGATCCTGCCACGCTGCTGCCTGGCGGAAAATCGGTGCTGGTTTTCGGGGTGGCACTGCCACATGGATCGGTGGATGTCACGGCACGTACACCAGCAGAGGCTGTGGGGCCATATGCATTTGCTCTGTATGAAAATCTCAATTATCTGAGGCGCATAGCTCTGCGTCTTTCAATCTGGCTTTCGAACCGGGGTGTGCAGGCGGCTGTCAGTGAGGATCTGCTCGATACTGGTTCGAAAACAGCCGGTCCACGCGGCGGTATTTCTGATATTTTTTCCAACCGTTTTGCGGCGTGGTCCGCAGGCTTAGGGCGTCTTGCAAAAGCCGGTTTCCTTGTGAATCCTGAGTTCGGTACGAATATGCGATATATGGCGGTGGTTGTGGATCACGATCTGAAAGAAGATCCCATGCTTGAGGCGTTCACTACTGATAAATGTACGGAGTGTGGTGATCTTTGTGTAGCGGCCTGTCAGACAAAGGCGTTGGATGGAGAAGAGTCTGTTGAAGTTGATGGAGTATGCGATACATTCCGCAGGATTAAGACAGTACGCTGTGATTGGGCTAAGCGCTACTCGCTGCTTGCCGATGCAGGATGCGGATTTGTCGGGTGGACTCTGGATATTCCTGCTCCAGCGAAGATTACCAGCGATGCTCTGGCTGATGCTCTGCGGCAGCAGCCCCCGATTCCCAAGTATCGTCCCTGTAATTTCGAGGCGTGCTCACTGGCGTGTCCGTATACTAGGCAGCCAAATTGTAATATTAAATGCGACAAACATATGGACAAAAAAAATGTTCCATGTGACGATAAACCCTCAACAAAAATCGTTCAAAAA